>JAYWHL010000308.1:0-8836 GCA_043777715.1 Cytophagaceae bacterium
TTCAAAGAAATAGAATTAAAAAATGATGTCATAACTTCTAAAATTAGCAAAGAAACCTACGGAACAGAAAAAGCAAAACTTTTTCCGACAAATACAGGGATTGTAGTCAATGATTTTTTGGTTGAAAATTTCGATAAAGTAGTCGATTTCCAATTTACAGTTAAGGTAGAAAAAGAATTTGATGAAATTGCCGAGGGTAAAATAGCTTGGCAAACCATGATTGGAGATTTTTATAAAGATTTTCATGGTAAAATAGAAGAAAGTAAAAGTGCAGAATTTAGTTCAAAAGCCATTTCAAGAGATTTGGGATTGCACCCGCAAGTAAAAAAAGCTGTAACTGTAAAAATGGGTAGATATGGCCCTTATGCACAAATTGGCGATAAAGAAAACGGAGCAACACCGCAATATGCAAAACTGAAAGCCGGGCAATTGCTAAGTTCAATAACCCTAGAAGAAGCCATAGAGTTATTTAAATTACCAAGAGAAGTAGGATTTTTTGAAGATTTACCAATGATTGTTGCCATCGGAAAATTAGGGCCTTACGTAAAACATGACGATAAATTTACATCGCTCGGAAAAGAAGACGACCCTTATTCAATAGAAGAAGAAAGATGTATTGAACTGATTTTAGAAAAAAGGAAAGCCGCCGCAAGTGAAGTTCTAGGTACGTTTGAAAACAATCCAATTACGGGAGGAAAGGGCAAATTTGGCCCTTATGTAAAACACGCTGACAAATTTTATTCATTACCAAAAGGCCAATTACTAGAAGAATTAACCTTTGAAACGGCCATAGAGATAATAAACAAAAAAAGAGATATTGAAAGTAATAAAATTTTAAAATCATTTACCGAAAACGAGAGTGTAAAGATTGTAAACGGAATGTACGGAGCGTACATCGCCATTGGTAAACGAAACGTGAAAATTCCGAAAGACAAAGAACCATTGGAATTAACTTTAGCAGATTGTTTGGCATTAGCAGAAGCTACGCCTGAAACAAAGAAAGCCCCTGCAAGAAAAGGAAAAAAATAAAAAATGATGAAGAAGAAAATTGTATTTTTATCAGGAGCAGGAATGTCGCAAGAAAGCGGCATTCCAACTTTTCGAGACAGTGATGGCCTTTGGGAAAACCACAGCATAGAAGATATTGCAACGCCACAAGGTTTTGAAAGAAATCCAACTTTAGTTTTGGAGTTTTATAATGCCAGAAGACGCCACGCCAAAAGTGTAAAACCTAATTGGGGACATGACCAAATTGCGGCCTTAGAAAAAAAATATGAGGTAGTGGTTATAACTCAAAATGTAGATAGCCTTCATGAAATAGCTGGCTCGACAAAGGTTATCCATTTGCACGGAGAACTCAATAAAATGAGAAGTGTAAAAAACGATTCTGTAAATTTTGATTGTTACGAAGACATAAATCTTGGAGATTTGGCACCTGATGGTGGACAATTAAGGCCTGATATTGTATGGTTTGGCGAAGAAGTACCAAAGATGGAAATGGCAGTTCAAGAAGTAGCCGAAGCTGATATTTTTGTAGTGATTGGTACATCGTTGCAGGTATATCCTGCGGCTAGTTTGGTACAATTTGTTTATTCTAGCGTTCCCAAATATATCATTGACCCAAAAAAGCCAAGCGGTATCAGTAATTCTAGCTTTGTTTTTATTGAAAAAATTGCTTCGGAGGGTATGGAAGAATTAATTAGATTGTTGCAAAATGATTAATCTTTTGCTTTAGAAATAGTTCAAAATGGGACGAATAACTTAAATTATTCGTCCTATTTTTTTAACCAGTCTCCAATACCATAAGGGTCTTGCATGGGGGCAGATACGTGTTCGTGTTTAATTAGCCAAGTTTCTCCAACTTTTAACAACACGAAACTAGCCCTGAACTTTACGATAGACAGTTTTCCTTTAAGTGCTACCGCTAGTTCAATAATTCCAGCCAAAAAAGCCATGCCTTCATTCATTTCCTCGAAAGGGCCTTCTAACCATGTGATACCAATAAGGTCGATGGGCGAGCTACAAAAGTCGCCCCAACCTTTGGCAATGTTTTCGTAGCCACGAGTGGTAAAGCGTGGGCCTTCTAAAATAACGTAGGTATTTTCAGAAACGACATACGCATTTCTGATGCCTTCTACATTTTTATTTATGATATTATCATAAAATATTTCTATACTTTTAATTGGACTCATATTTCATCAAATCTATAAATAATTTTCAAACCTTAAAAATCAATCTACTTTGCCCAATTCTTTGGCAATTTCCTCCATACTTCTATTGTTTTCTGGGCTTTCTTGTAAGGCTTCTAGTTCTTGCTGAACAATTCTCAAAATTCTCGAAATGTATCTAGCGTGCCAAAGTTGCCGTTCCTCTCCTTCCGAAATACTCGGCTGAAAACTTTCTATTTCTTGTCTTGATAAAATCCCTTTCTTTTCCAAGAGTCTTTCAATCGTATCCATTCGTTCGTGCTGAACGGCAACCTCCGAGGCCACGGCCATGGTAATATTCAAAACCCTTTCAACGGATTTATCTTCCAAAAAATAAGGTCTTTTTCCCTTGGCTTTATTCCCAGCCATCAAAACATCATTGAGCATAATTATATCTTTTTTAATTTTTCCAAGAACCAAAAACATTCCAAATAGCCGAACGACCTGGGTCTTCTACATAATTGGGGTCTTCTTTATCAACAAAATCATTCATGGCTTTTGCATCGAAATGAACTAAATTATCATCATCAAAACCACAATCGCACATCCATTCGTCCACATCAATATCGTGCATTGCTCCCCAAAAGGGTTCATTGTTATTAAAAGCGTCCCAGTCCCTCATAAACTGCTCAACTAGTGGCATTTTTGAATGGTATTGAGGTTGTTCGATATTTAATAAAACACCCTTTGGTTTCAACATTCTATAAAACTCTTTCCCAAATTTATACATCGCTTTGGTCGATGTTTCGTGCAAAAACATCGTCGTTTGTATCCAATCAAAAGACTCGTTTTCAAATCCAGCCTCTTCGATATTAGCCTGCACAAATTTGATGTTATTAATACCAAGTGCCTTGGCCCTAGCGTGGCCATATTTAAGCATCGGTACTCCAGTATCAATCGCTATAACTTCGGCATCAGGGAAAGCCATCGCCAAAGGCAGTGAATTATGGCCTAATCCACAACCAACGTCTAAAATTCGTTTGGGGTTAAATTTAGGATGTATTCTTTTCATCCACGCAGCAACAGCCTTTCCACCACCATCTGTTAGTTTACCTAGCATTCCCCCAGAAGTTACAAAAAGTCCAGAATCATAATTGGCGGCATTGGCAACGTCCCCTTCAAAATATTCGGTATGATAACTACCTGGCATCAAATGATTATCCATAACCCTCAAGTAATGAGGAACTTGTACTTTGGCGTTTAATATCAGACTATCAGAATTTTGGGCGTTAATATTCGCTACTTTTTCGGCAATTTCTTCTGCTTGTCTTAGTGTCATGGCTCGCCCAGCTTGCTGACGCATTTCCATTGTAGAACGCCTCAAAGCTGCCCACGTTTGATATTGGGGGTCAGACTTCATGGCTTCGGCAACTTCGTCCCTATTTTCAAAGGTTCTGTTATTGGCAGATACAAAACTTGGTTCAATTCTTTTGTTATAAGCAATCATATTGCCAGGAGCAATATAGGTTGAGATGTGTTTATTGAGGTTCGCCAAAAAATTATAGCGAGCGGCTTCGTCATGGCTTACCTCTGGAAAAACCTCATGCCTTTCTATCCGAGTATAAACTGGAGGCAGTTGAGGACTAGTATTTTTATTTGAAGATTCCATATTGCTTGGGTTTGTAATTTTGAAATACTGAAGCTGTTTAAAATGTATTATTTTCTTGAAGTAATGGATTCACAATTTCTCTATATTATTGCTTGCACTAAGTTATATACCCCAAAATCACATCTTTTGTTTTATCCTTTTCACTTCTTTTTGCTTTGTTTCCATATCCTCCGCCACCGGGCAAGTGCATAACTAATTCCTCGTTTTTATAAAATTTAGTTAATCCTTTGGGTGGAATTTTACGTTCGGGAATCATATAAATACTCCCCATTGCACCATTTTCTCCTCCTAAAATTCCGTGTGGGAAAGTTTTGGTTTTTTCGGTCAAAATCGAAAGATTAATTGGCTCATCTCCAATCATTTTGATTGAAAAAGTTTGGCCAAGACCTCCTCTAAATTGTCCCTCTCCACCAGTATTAGCTCGTAATGATTTTTCTGTAACAAGAATTGGGGCATCTCGTTCCAAAACTTCGATGGGTACATTGGCTACATTCGTAGGAAAACTCAAGATATTAATTCCGTCCATATTTGGCCTTGCGGCATAGCCACCATTCAAGAAAAAATATTCTACAAATTCGGTTTTGGCCTTCCCATTTGAGGTATAAATATCTTTTTGACCATTCAAAACAATACACCAACAAGCACTACCACAATCGGCCTGTACTTGTAGGGGAACAGCCTGTGCCAAAGCACCAAAAACGGGTGCATGAAGAATATTTCCCGTGATATTTCTTCCACCCAAAGGAACAGGCTTTTGAGCATTGAGCAATGACCCCACAGGAGCTATCACTTTAATTGGCCTAAAAGCCCCTTCATTGTTTGGAACATCAGGACTAAAAACACATTTAATTGGATACGCAGTGTAAGCATAAACATAGTTCATTACAGCGTTTATGGCTAAATAATGTGGACCTGAACTACCAGCGTAATCCACCAAAATTTCATCTCCCTTGATTGTAATCTTACATTTTATATCAACCAAAGCCTCTAAGCCATCGCCATCTGCACGATAATCATAACAGTATTCGCCATCAGGTGCTTTCAATAAAGCCGCTCGCATGGCAGCCTCGGTAGTGTCTATGATTTGGTCGGATATTGCCTGTAAATCTTGTAAACTATTTTCAGACATTAACTTATCCAAAGATCTGATTCCTTGTTCATTGGCTGCCAATTGTGCTTTTATATCCCCAATGGTTTGCCTTGGTGCCCGAACGTTTGCCTCAATAATTTTAAATATAGTTTCGTTGGGTTTACCTGCTTCAATCAATTTTGTGGGCGGTAACATTAGCCCTTCCTCATATAAATCTCTCGCCCCTGCCCCCCACAAACTACCACCCATGTCAGGAGAGTGGGCAATAGTTCCGATAAAACCAATCAATACCTTATTTCTAAAAATTGGGGAAACCAAACCAATATCAGGTTTATGACCTGCACAAAGCCAAGGGTCGTTTGTGATTACAGTATCGCCTTCTTGCCAAGTTGTTAAGGGGAAAAAATCCTTTAAAAGTGCCTTCGTTAGCATAGGCAACACCCCTAAAAACGAAGGTACAGAAATACTCGACTGTGCGATAGAGTTCCCGTGGGCATCCATCAAAACAACTGCAAAGTCGTTTGATTCTCTGGTTACGGTCGAAAACGATGTTCTTTGTAAGGTCGTTCCAGCTTCATCTACAATTGCCAAAAGTCTTGACCAAAGCACAGAAAGGGTAATGGCATCAAATTTTTCTAAAAGAGGCATATTTCACTTATTTTTTCTTTTTTTCCATCACTTTCTTAAAATATGTCCAAGAGGTTTCGTTTGGTCGTTTATCATCAACCGAAGGAGCAACGGTATATTCAGGATAATTTGCTCTGATTTCTTTTTTTAATGTTTCGGGTAAATCCTCAAAGGTTGCGACTTTTTTGCCCAAACCACTAAAAATCATTTGTCCTTGGCGGTCGCCCATTTTCATCCATGGTAATAGTTTAGAAAACCTCGACCAAGCAATTATCACATCATCTGCTTTATCTTTTGAACCATTTACAAGTTCTTTCACGGGAACAATAGTATTAAAAATCTCCATCGCTTGATACGTTCCCCCCACATAATCTTGGTAGTCGCCCGCCAATGGATTTGTATAAAAAAGCGGTATTTCAGACAATTGAAAATACATACCGTCTTTGATTGTTCCACTAAGTTTAAAGGGCTTTGCTCCTTTCGGATTTGCAAAAGTTGGTCCACGACCATTCACAGGGTCGTTTGCTATATGCACGACTTCAACGTCTTCGTTTGTCCACGGATTTTTCCATGTTTTCAGAACTTCTTTGGTTTTTGGGTCCATATAAAGCAATATTTCTTTTGAAACGTGTTGCCAGCCATAACCTTTTACAGAATCCATTACTGTTTTACTCGCCCTCACATTCATAGCTTCGTAGGTAAACAATAATCTATCTTTTTCGCCTGGGATTCTTGTAAAAACATTTCCCGTCCATGTATAAAAACAACTCTCCCCGTCCTTTAACGATGAAGTTATTTTTCTATCGGCCTTAATAGCCCCCTCTGGTGTGTTCAAATCCAAATCTATAACAGGAGGCGTAAATTGAGCCGATACATTTTTTGATTTTTTTTGGGCATTTGCACTTAAACACAAAAAGCCAAAGCATACTAAAACGGTTGTCTTAAATAAATTTTTCATTGTCTAATGGTTGTTAAATTTAAATTCTAAAGTAGTTAATGGTTTATTTTGAATAACTGGTTGCTGAATAATTTGCCAAGAAACGCCATCAGGTCCAACGAACACGAAGGACTCCTCGTTAAACTCATTCTTGACAATTTTGCTAATCAATATATTTTGTTTTTTTAATAAATCCGCAACAAATTTCAATTTTGGTGTATAAAAAGAATGCAACGTAATACCCAATTCTCCGATGCGTTGATGTTCTGATTTGTCTGGTTTGGGTGCGTTAGGAACAAAAAATTTCAATTTTCCACAAATATTATTGGGCGATACAAAACCTCTATAATAATGCGAATATCCATCTGGCATCTGAAAAACCTGTTTTGGGCCTTTTAACCAATCGCCATCTATTGTGGTTTGGCCTGCTTCTAGTTTTAAGCCCAAAGCACTTGAGTAATAGTCTGTAACAACATCAATATTTCCTTTAATCATAAAATCATGATGGGTGAATTCACTAGTTTGTAATGGACTATTTTCAGGAATTGAACCATAACCAAGGGCTTCGTAACCATATCGCTGAAAAAAAACATGAGAAAACCAATCGCCATAAATAGCAGTTTCACGCACGCCCGCAGTTCTATTAAAGAAGTCTATTTTTTTGTTTACATTAATTTTAAGTGGGTCATCAAATATGGGCTGAATGGGAAGCCATTTTTGGCCAGCTTTTCTTTCAAGTTCATAAATATCTACCAACCTGATTATATCATTTGTTTTTTGGACAGCCAACCTTTGGCCAATGGTTTCGGGTTGGCAATATCCAACTCCTTCGCCAAGGGGCTTTTCCCAAACCAATATCCGTAACAATCCATGAGAATCAATTTTTCCATTTTGAAGTCTGTATGATTTCAAATTCGAATTTACACCATATAATTCTAAAGATTGGGTAGCTGTGAAAATAGCAGAATCTTTTACCGTAAATCCAAATTCCCCAAAATATCTTATTGCATATTGGGCATCTTTTACGGCTGTCATTACTTCATATACCCCACTTATGCCCGTGTCAGGCAATTGTTGGGCGATACATTTGAAAATATTTAGGATAAAAATCCCACAAAAAAAGATACCTTTTACATTCATTTTTTATAATTTGAGCAATAGTTTACCAAAATTTTTACCTTCAAAAAGCATTGTTAATGCTTTATAAAAATTGTGTATTCCTTCCACAATATGTTCTTTATGCTTTAGTTTACCTTCTAAGAGCCATTCAGAAATTTGAGAAACTGCTTCGGGGTATCTTTCCAAAAAATCAAAAACGATGATTCCTGTCATATTTCCCCTTGCGGTTACAATTTTCATATAGTTTTTTGGCCCTTGTATCGACGATTCATTGTATTGAGAAATCGCTCCACAGATAACTACCCTTGCCCCTATTGCTAAATTTGCCAAACCTGCGTCTAAGGTTTCGCCCCCAACATTATCATAAAAAACAGAGATTCCTTCTGGTATTTTTTCTTTAATTGCAGATACCAAATCTTCTGATTTATAGTCGATTACCTCATCAAAACCGATGGATAATAAATAATCGCATTTCTCTTTTCCACCTGCCGAACCCACTACCCTACAACCCTTTATTTTGGCAATTTGACCTGCTGTTGCTCCAACCACGCCTGCTGCACCCGAAATAAAAACCGTCTCATTAGGTTTTGGCTGGCCACGCTCTAACAAACCAAAATAGGCCGTCATGCCTGGCATTCCCAAAACGCCCAAATGGGCAGAAATACTACTTTGGCTAATATCACATTTAGAAAGTCCCTGCCCGTTTGAAATAGCAAGCGTTTGAACACCCAACAAACCTTGGACAATTTGTCCGACTTCAAAATTCTTATTTTTAGATAATACAACTTCTCCGATTGCAAAAGCCCTCATTGGTTCTCCAATTGGACTACCTTTTATATATGTTGTGCCTTCGTTCATCCAACCTCGAATGGCGGGGTCCAAAGAAACATAAGCATTACTGACAAGAATTTCTCCCTCAATCAAATCCCGAACGCTAGATTCTTGATATTCAAAGCAATTAGCACTTACTTTTCCGAGGGGTCTTTGCTTTAGGATTATACTTTTATTGGTAAAATTCATCAATTTTTCAAGAATAAAGTGGTTTTTACAAATATAGTTAAGTATATTAACAATCTAAAAAAAATGTTAATCATGGAAAGACACATCATTAGAATTAAAGATATTGATATACATTATCGAAAAACTGGGCAAGGACCTATTCTGTTTTTATTGCACCCTAGTCCAAGAAGTTCTAAAGTATTTGAACCATTTATGAACTTTTTAAGCGACCAATTTACCGTTTTTGC
>JAYWHL010000309.1:0-8823 GCA_043777715.1 Cytophagaceae bacterium
TATTTTTTGAAAAGTTGAAAGCAAGATTACAATTAGATTTGCCGCAAGATTCAGCCTTCGGTAAAATGTCGCCTTTGGGAAGATTGTTGCATAAACCAAACGAAAAAACGAGAAAAAGTGCCATTCTTATTTTGTTTTATCATTACCAAAACGAATTATATATTCCGTTGATTCTTAGGCCAAAATATGATGGGGTTCATGGTGGACAAATGGCATTTCCAGGCGGAAGAATGGAAAAAACAGACCAAAGTTTGATATTCACGGCTTTAAGAGAAGCTCAAGAAGAAATTGGAATAAAAGTACACGATGTGCATATTTTAGGCCAATTGACCGAAATTTATATTCCTCCTTCAAACTTTTTGGTTCAGCCTGTGGTAGGGTATTTGAAATATAGACCTGATTTTTATCCTGATGAAAGAGAAGTAGATAAAATATTTGAACTTTCTTTGACAGAGCTTTCAAACCAAGATAATATCAAAGCTGACAAAATGATGATAAATGGCCATTTACTCGACACCGCCTATTATCAATTACAAGACCAGAAAGTTTGGGGAGCAACGGCCATGATTATTGCAGAATTACTAGAAGTTATAAAATCTAGCTAGGCGAATTTCTACCAAAATCATCTTGTAACCTTACAATATCGTTTTCGTCGGAGGGAAAATCCTTATCTGTGTGTTGCCAAATTTCAGCTACAATTCCCCAAGTGTTTAGGCCAACCAATCGGTGTCTTTTACCTTTTTCTAGTACAATAGTTTCGTTTATATTCAGGTTTTCAAGAGGTTTTGGTTCGTCCGAATCGCTCTTTATTATCCCCGCAGTTCCGTCTATTAGTTTCCAAATTTCGGCTCTTCGGAAATGATATTGCCAAGAAAGCCTTTTTTGAGGTGCAACCACCAAAATTTTTGGACTTAAATTGTTACCGTTTTCAATTATCTCAAAAGATAATTCAGGAAAAAACAACGAAGCGAATTTTCTAGCATCTTTTTCCTCCAAAACAAAAAACCCTCCCCAAGGTCTTTCTAAATCAGATGAGCAAATCGTAAAACCATTGCTTTTCAAAAACTCACTCACTTCCATAAAAAGGGTATCCCCTGCAATATTATCTTTAATTATTCCCAGCATTCTCTTTTGTCTTTTATTTACTTTAAAGTTCGAGCCTAAAGGCTGTATCATTATTTTTTCTAAATTATTTCAGCATAATTTCAAGCATCGCACTCGCTACGGTATCGTTGCCTTTGTCGTTAAGGTGAACTCGGTCGGTGGTCAAAATTCCCGATTCTTTATTGTCAGGGTTGTTGGAAAGGTTATAGTCCAAAAATATTTTACGTAAATCAACCAAAGAACAATCATTTTTCTTGGCGATACTTCTAATTTTAGAAGAAAAATTATTTAAGTCTCCGTCTTGTGCGTTCGTAAAATCGGTTCTTTCGCCGATACAAGCAGGCGTACACAACACTACTTTGCAGTTATTTTCTTTTAATTTTTTAATGAGAGCATTATAAAATTTCTCGAATTTGTCAATATCAGTTCCTGTGCCAGAAGTGTTCCGATGCCAAACATCATTCACACCAATATAAATAAAAACCATATCTGGCGACTTTGCCAAAACATCTTCGGGCATTCTGAGATATAAATCATAGATTTTATTGCCGCTAATGCCCGCACCTATCAATTCAAAGGCCGACTTTAAGCCTTTCGCCTCTAACTTTTGACTAATTTTTGTGATATATCCCGAAGCCCCAACTCCAGCTTGTGTAATTGAATCGCCAAAAAACACGATTTTCTTTGGTTTATCTTGAACAAAAGACATAACAGTTAATAATACAAATGAGAAGAAAAAGAATCGTAATGTTTTCATAATGAAGGGGTTAAGGGTTTAGAATACTTATTTTTGAGGGTCAAAGCGTTTTTTTGGGTTTCTTCAATGACGACTTCAACAGGAATTTCTTTTATATCGGCTATTTTTTGAGCAATTAGTTTCAAATAACTTGGTTCGTTTCTCTTTCCTCTATAAGGGACTGGAGCCAGGTATGGCGAATCGGTCTCCAAAACTAGATATTTTAGGTCAATATCTTTGATAATTTTATCTAAACCTGCATTTTTAAAGGTTACAACGCCCCCAATTCCCATCAAAAAACCTAATTCAATTACCTTTTTAGCCTCTTGCAAACCTCCACCAAAACAATGAAAAATACCCTCAACTTTAGGCCCAGTCAGGTTTTCTATTAATTCAACTGTCTCCCAAAATGAATCTCGACAATGAATATCAATAAACAAATGATGCCTTTGAGCCATTAGGCATTGAGCCTTAAAAGCGAGTTTTTGTTGCTCAAAATATGTTTTATCCCAATACAAATCTAGTCCGATTTCGCCAATGGCCAAGGGTCTGAATTTTGATAAAAGTTCTTCAATTATCAACAACTCTTTTTCAAAATCGTCTTTTACATAACAAGGATGCAAACCGACCATTGGCAAACAAAATACGGGGTACTTTTGGGCTAAATTCATCATTGCATCAAGGGTACTGCTATCGCAATTTGGCATCCAAATTTCTGAAATTCCTTGATTTTGAGCATTTTTCAAAATAGTATTAATGTCCAAATCGAATTGCTCGTCATAAATATGAGCATGCGTTTCTATCATTGCTTGTAAAATCTGCCTTTCCACTCAATTTGAGCATTAAAAAGGTCGTAAAAAAACATTGAAAAATATATAAAAGAAAGATAAATATCAAAAAATGGAACAAAAACAACTAAACCAAATTGCTTCGATTTTGTCAAAGCAATTAAAGCTAAAAAGCTAACAATCAAATATTTAACAATAAAAATATTGATAACTAATGATAAATTAATAAAGCCTAACCCAAGCATTAAAGGAAAATACAAGGCACTTGAATAATTGAATAACTGAAAAATAAAAGGCAATTGCTTGGCGCCAATCATCCATCGTTTCCGCTGGTTCAAAACTTGGAAAAAATCATTTTTTGGAATCGTTTCAATGATAATATCCGTATGAAAACATTGCACAAAATTAAAACCTTGTTCGACTATTTTATGAAAAATCTTAAAATCTTCTACCAAACAATTTTCGAGTGTTTCAAAACCCTTCGCTTGTAGATAGGCTACTTTTGAAATCGCCATATTATTGCCAATACTGGTAACTGGAATATGAAAAAATGAAACCAATCTTATTACAAAAAAAGTATAAAGCCATTCTAAAGATTGCAACTTTGCAAACCAACTATCGCCTTTCAAAATCGTAACGCCCGTAACTATTCCTACCTTTTTTTTGAATTTATTTACCAAAAAAATTGCCCAATTCGGAGGTAGAACAACGTCAGCATCTGTAAATAAATAAAAATCTCCAGTCGCTTTTTTCTGTAATTCAATCAAAATATTCACTTTCCCAGTTGAAACATTTTCTTGATTAATAAAACTAAAACACTCAAAATGTGGATTTGCTGCACAAAACTTTTTTATTATTTCAAAAGTGTCGTCATCAGAAGCATCATCTCCAATTAAAACTTGAATTTTATCTTCTGGATATTGGAGTCTTAAAATTGACTCCAAACAAATTTCAATGTTATCTTTTTCATTTCTTGCCGCAATCATTATTGAAATTTTTGGCCAACATTTTTCATCTATGTTGTTCATAAATAATACTCTAAAAGTTCAAATTTATAACCTAAATTTTTAAAATGTTTGAGGTATTTTGGTAAAACATATTTCATGTTTTGAAATGCTTTTTGGCTATCATGAAAAACAACAATACTTCCATTTTCAGTATTTTTAATTGCTTTTTCTAACATTATTTGAGGTGAAAGATTAAGGTCGAAATCACCAACCAAAACGTCCCAAAAAATAATAACATATTGATTATCAATTAATTGAATTTGTTTTTTTGTGATTTTTCCATAAGGTGGACGAAACATTTTTCCTAATTTTGAATCCAAAAAATGTTGGCCACAAATTTTAATGTTTTGTAAATATTCTTCATCGTTTGTCTTCCAACCGTTCAAATGATTATGGGTGTGATTGGCTACAGAATGCCCTTGATTGATAACTTCGTTAAACACTTCATTAAACTTAACGATGTTATCTCCAACACAAAAAAAAGTGGCTTTGGCATTAAAATTAGCAAGGGTTTCAAGCACAAAATCTGTTACGATAGGGATTGGCCCATCGTCGAAGGTTAGAAAAATAGTCTTTTCGTTAGTTTTTATTTTCCAGACAACGCTAGGATAAAACCACCGCATCAAAAAATTAGTTTTGTGAAAATAAAACATTATTTCAGTTGTCTATTTTTCCATGAATACCCTGATTTCAAGCTAAGAATACCGATAAAAACCACGTAAAAAGGGTATAATAATAATACAAAAGGTATATAAAATAACAGATTTTTAAAGCCTAAAAACCTTAAAATGAGTATATAAATATAAAAATCAGCACAAAATTTTAAGCAAAATCCTGTCAAAACCAAAGGTTTATTGAAACTAAAAAAAACAAAAATAGACATCAGATTCAACAAAAAGATACTTATTGCCACTAGGCTTACTTTATAGTCTTTATAAAATCGCCATTTACTTGCCCAACGTTTGCGTTGATTGACAAATACTCCTAATGAATGACAAGGATTAGTGGAAACAGTTGCTAAATCAGACTTTAAAAATCGAATACGTTCGGGATATTGAACAAACATTTTATGCATCAAAAACTCGTCATCACCTGATGCTAAATTTTCATTGCCTTCAAAGCCGTTTACCTCAGCAAAAGCGGATTTTAGATAAGCAATATTAGCCCCATTACACATGGTAGGTGTTTTATTAAAAATTGATATAGCACCTGTTCCAACCAAACTGGCAAATTCAATACTTTGTAGTTTTGAAAAAAAACTTGAATTAGGTTCAATTTTTACAAGCCCAGAGACGAAAACCGCTTTGGTTTGTTGTTGGAAAAACAAAATCGTTTTTAACCAATCTGCTCCTACCCTACAATCTCCGTCAGTACTAACAATTAAATTTCCCTTTGCTACTTGAATTGCTTCGGAAATGGCTCTTTTTTTTGGAGCAGAAGATTTTTCTTCTACCAAATTGATAAGGCTTAGTTTATAATTAGACACAAAATTCTGTACGATTGCTTCTGTGGTGTCTGTGGAGGCGTCATTTACGACTATGACTTCAAAAAGCGAATGATTAAGTGTTTGATTTTGGAGGTCTTCTAATAGTTTTAAAATACCTTTTTCTTCATTTCTTACAGGAATAATTACAGAAATTTGAATGCCTTGAAACCCAAAACGGGATTTTGGATTCGGATAAAAAACATTTTCTTTCGCCCAAATATTTATCATTTTTATAATGACAAAGGCATAAAATAAATAAATGATAAAAACGACAAGGGGCAAAAGCTGAAAATTAGAAGTCATATAGTGCTACGAAAAAATCGAATTAAACTAATTGAGTCTTTTTTGAACGGTTTTCAGCCAAACACGCTTTCCTTCGCAAGTCCAATGCGTATCGCCAAGACGATATTTATTGTCAGGGTTTTTAATAAATTCATCAAAAATACTAATGTACTCAACGCCTTTTATTTGAGTATTTTCTAATTTAGGAATCAAGTTATTGTAATTCCCCAAACTCCTTCCCAAAATATTTCCTTTGCTTGGAATAATCGAAATATAAATTTTAGAAAACCCTAGATTGGAAAGTTTTTTGACTTCAATTTCAAGATTTCGATAAATTAATTCCATTTCTTTGTCATTTAGTTTTGCAAAAAAAGAGGTCGGTTCATTATTTTTTGCGACTTCTTCTTTCAAAAAAAGAACTGTATGTTCTTGATTTTCAGCAACTTCATCAGGAAGTCTATTAAACAAAGCAAAATTTAAATCCGCTTTGAGTTCTCTAAAAAACAAGAAAATATCTTTTGAGAATAAGATTTGCTCTAAATGTAATTCGGTTTTATCAATCTCAGGAAACACAAAATCGAAGTAATCATTCTTTACAATTTTATTCACTTTTTGATTTGTGAAATAATCGAAAGGTTTTGAAAACAGCCGTCTTACATTTCGTTCTGCACATTCAATTATCAGGGAATTTTGAGCTTTTGGATTTACAAAATCCTTGGTGGATTCTTTCCAATGATGAAATTTCAGACGTGAATACCCAATTTGGGAAGAATCAATGTTTTCAACAAAACTATCGCCCAAGATAAATAAATTGACATTTTGATTTACCGCAGAATTGGAAATTTCTGTGCTACAATCTGCTTCAATTTGTTTGTATTTTCTTAGGTGTGAAAGCCTATACAAATCTCCATACCTAAAATCATCTTCAACGATACCCAAAGCGGCAATTTTACGCTTAGTTTCGGCATGGCAACCCGCCAACCAAAGCAAGGCAAAGAAGAAGATACAAAGCCAAGAAGAAATTTTAGTTAGCATCAGAACTGAAAATAAATGAATTGTGCTTTGATGAAAACTCCAAAAAAATAGGTAGAAAGCACCAAAACCGATGAAAGAAAGCCGAATTTTTTCCAAGAAATAGCTTCATTAAACCGAAATTTGGATTCCACTCCCAACAAAAAAATAATAAGAAATAAGCAAAAGCCCAATTCAACAATATTAAATGGCGACAAGATTTTATCCGAAATGTTAATTTGGCTTATTTTATTAATTACCGATAAGGCATTACTAAGGCCATTTGCTCTAAAAAATATCCATGTAAAACTCACTAAAACAAAAGTAATAAGTATTGAAAAACAAGATTTAAATGTACTCAAAAAAGGTAATTTCGGAGATTTTAAGTCGATTTTCGGGGTAATCGAATCAAAAATTTGAGCAAAAACAAGCATCATACCATGTATAATTCCCCAAATGATAAACGTCCATTTTGCCCCGTGCCAAAGTCCACTTAGCGTAAAGACAATTAATAAATTTTGATAATTTTTAAGTTTAGAACCTCTATTTCCGCCCAAGGGGATATACAAATAGTCTCTAAACCAAGTACTTAGCGAAATATGCCATTTTCTCCAAAATTCAGAAATACTTTTGGAAAAATAAGGCTGATTGAAGTTTTCCATCAAATCAAAGCCCATTACTTTGGCTGCACCCAGAGCAATATCCGAATATCCCGAAAAATCGCAATAAATCTCAAAACTAAATGCAAATGCAGCTAAAAGCATACTAAGCCCGTTTTGACTTTCGGGAAAATCAAAAGCTGAATCTACCCAAATAGAAAGTCTATCGGCAATGACAATTTTTTTGAAAAATCCCCAACACATTCTCAAAAGCCCCTGTTTGATGTTTAGCCAATCAATAAATTTAGGTTGAGAAAATTGCCATAAAACGTTTTGAGGTCTTTCTATTGGCCCTGCTACTAATTGCGGGTAAAACATGACATAAAGAGCATATTTACCAAAATGATGTTCGGCAGGATAGTTTTTTCGATAAACCTCTATTGTATAACTTAGTGCCTGAAAAGTATGAAAAGATAGGCCAATCGGTAAAATTATATCCAATTTTGAAAAATCACTTGACCCTTGAAAAATACGATTGAGGTTCTCTAGCATAAAATTGGCGTATTTGAAATAAGCCAAAAAACCAATATTTGAAATAATACTCAATATCAAAATCAATTTTCGTTTAGTTCCATCAGTTTTTTCTATTGCAATTCCTGCCAAATAATCAACGATGATAGTAACAAATAAAATTAAAATATACGATGGCTTAAAAACCATGTAAAAGTAACAACTTGCCAACAGCAACAAAGCCCATCTAAATTTATGGGCGAGTTGAAAATAAAGTAGGGTTACTACAATAAAAAATAAGTAAAACTGGAGTGAATTAAAAACCATTCCTAATTTTCGATTTTGACAGAATAAATCTGTAATTTATTTTGAGAAACTGTGTAAATAAACAGTTTGTGGTAGGTTTCGTTGTAGCTAAACGAAGGTTCAAAATCTGAACTAAAACTGTTTTGAACAAGCGGATTACCTTGAAAATCAAATATTTTGTAGGAATTGTCAAGTTTGATGATAAAAAACGAAAGGTTTCCTGATAATTTGATAAACTGAATATTAGATTTTTCGGGATTCAGATTCTGAAACTGTAACATCTCTTTGCCCGCTTTATCCAAAATGGTAATGTTAGTTCCTATTTTTCGTTGAATGAGCCAGTCTTTATCGTTTTGGTCAAAAATCAGGTTAAAACTCGTTTCTTTACTTGGCCTCGTGAGCGAAAGTCGAGACAAAACCGTTGCATTTTTATCTGTTTTTATTAATTCGCCGTCTTTACTCAACATCGTTAAAGTTAGGTTTTCTTTTGAATTTCCATCAATAAAAATCCCCGTTTGAAACAATTTTTCAAAATCAAATTGGGTAGTTTTTTCCTCAATTAAATTTGTTACAAATAGTTTTCCATTCTCCGAAATTTCAAAAACATTATCAATTGGCGAAATTTTGGGGTTGATGTGTGTGTTTAAAACATGAGAACCATGCTCTAAATCACTGGTTTTAAGCAATTTAAGGGTTTTAGTATCAAATTTTAAGATTTTGTTCTGAACCGACTGTAAGTGAAATTCTCGGCTGTTCGTTTGAAAAAAGTTATTTGATTTCAATAAACCTACCGACAGCATAGGCGACTCTTCAACGGTGATGCCCTCCAAATTTCGTTCGCACAAAACAAAACCATTTGCCAATTTCCCAAACAATTGTGGACTATTTTTTCCAAGAATTGTTTTTAGTTTAAGGCCATCAATCAATGGACTTTTCAGTTGGTACATTCCATTTATTTCGCCATTGCTATCAATCACGTGTAAGTTATTATCCG
>JAYWHL010000310.1:0-8819 GCA_043777715.1 Cytophagaceae bacterium
GTTGTTTTTTGTCCATACGCAGATTTTTTCGAGTGCGTAGCGGGGCTACCCTAGCATCGCTACGGACGACAAAAAATCTAAAGTATGGGCTGAAAACAACTCGTTTAGGGCAAAAGAAATAAGTTTAAACAGCTTCTTTATCTTAAATCTACAACCTAGCGATATAATTCGAGCCATTTAAAAACAAGAAAAGGGTTGCCTTTCGAGCAACCCTTTTGTAAATATAATTCAAAGATTATTTCATTTGAAGAATCTTAATTTCAGTTCTACGATTTTGTTGGTGCAATTCTTCCGAACATTCAACGCCATCAGCACATTGGTTTACGAGTTGTGATTCGCCAAAGCCCATCGGCACAAAACGGCTTGCTCTGATTCCTTTTTTCTTCATCCAAGCAATAGCACATTTAGCACGTTTTTCTGAAAGCATTTGGTTTGCACCCGTTTCGCCACGGCTATCTGTATGCGAACGGAACTCGATTCTCATTCTTGGATATTTACGCATCAATTCCACCAGTTTGGTCAATTCGCCTTGAGCGTCTAGTCTAATTTTTGCACTGTTAAGGTCATAATAGATATTTTCTAGGGCTATTACATCTCCAGTTTCAAACATTGACATATCTCCCGAAATAAACGCCTGACCCGCTTTTACTTTTCTTATTTTGCGTCCTTTTGTTCCATAACCATCTTTTGAGGCTTCGAGGGTATAGTCTGCACCTTCCATTACATCAAACTCATACGAACCATCTGGGCCAGTAACCACTTGTTGGATAGAACCATCTCTATCATTTTTGAGTGTTACGATAGCTCCTTCAATCGGCGAACCATCTTTTTGACGTTTCAGTTTGCCTTTTATCGTTGATGCTTTTCCAGCCATTGGTTCGCCTTTGCCTAGCGGTATGTTACTTGTGTTGTTATTGCTATAAGCACTGTTAGGGTCTCCGTTCACTGGTATTTCATTACCCGTAGTTTCGCCGCCTGTATTTGCGACAACGGTATCAGCTTTAATTTTGGTCAGGGGTATCTCTACTCTCCCTGTTTCCTCGTCTCCATCAGCTTTGGCACTGTACGTTACTTTATTGGCAACATATCCAACTTTTGAAGCATTAAAAATCAAATCTCCGTTTTCATCAACACACACATTTGCCGAGCCTTCATTGTTAGTTGTTTTAGAATCCAACATTTTTCCTCCGCCATCTATCGACACCGTTGCTCCTTCTAGTGGCATTTTGGTATCCGCATCATAAACTACGGCTATCAGGTCGGAACAAGGCCAAAGCGAGCCTTCACGATTAAAACGATAAATGTCATCGTCTGTTCCTCCTCTTTTTCTGTTAGAACTAAAATATCCTTGTTTTCTTTCTTTATCAGTAATAATACCAAAATCGTCTTTGCTTGAGTTCATGGGTGCTCCCAAGTTTCTAACTTTTCCGATAGGCGTACCGTTTTTCATGTCGATATAAAACAAATCTAAATCGCCAAGGCCAGGGTGTCCGTCCGATGAAAAGTATAGATTGTTCCCTTCGTCCACGTACGGAAACATTTCATTTCCTTTGGTATTGATTGTTTTGCCTAAGTTTACGGGTGTTCCCCACGAGCCGTTGTTATAGCTCACAACATAAATGTCTGTTCCTCCAAAACCGCCTGGCATATCCGATACAAAGTAAACCAGTTTATCATCTTTGGTAATTGATGGGTGGCCTGTTGAATATTCGTTACTGTTGAAAGGTACTTCTTGAACGTTTGCCCAACCGCCCGACTTATCATCAGCCGTATAGATTTTGAGTTTATTCACACCGTCCGAACTTACCTTAAACTTGCCGTTATTAAAGTTATTTCTTGTAAATATTACTTTTTTTGCATCATTCGTAAATACCGCTGGCCCTTCGTGATACTTGGTATTAAGCCCCTTGCTGAACCTGTTAGAAGGCACTTGAGCAGTTTCATCATTACTGAATCCTCCTAGGGCGATTCCTCCATAAGTACCCACTGTTTTTGAGTCATTGGCCGTTGGCGATGTATATTCGTCATTTCCTAGGCTTCGTCCTGCTTTTTGGATTTTGCTTCCTCCATTAGAACCACCCCCCAACGACGATGCCGCTTGGCCACCAATTGAAGATAATTCTGGCAAAAAGTATAAATCTAAGAAAGCTGAATTATCCCAGCAAAATACTCGCTTGGCTATGCCTCCTTCTCCTCTATTAGAACAAAATATCAAACCATTTTTGTAATAAGTTGGGCTAAAATCTGCCTTTCCCGAGTTCATGGTTAGGTACTCAATTTTGTAACTACTTGCGTTTTTTTGTAAACGCTCCGAGTTTGATTGAAGTTTTAGGAATCCTTTACGCTGGTCATCGGACTGTACCTGCATATATTTTTGGAAAGCATCTTGCGACTCACGGTACTTACCGTTCGAGGCCAGTGCTTGTGCATAATACATATACGTTTTTGAATCTTCGCCAGCTAGGCTTGTGGCACTACCCACTATTTCTCTGTAAACACGCTCAGCATTTTGAGAGTCTTTTACCAAACGATAGGCGTTTGCCAATTTGGTTTTTACACCAAGACGTAGGGCATCTGGTATTTTATCTGGTTTTTTGAGGGCTTTTTCAAAAAGCTCTATGGCATTTGCATAGCTCATCATATCGAACTGACGGCCTGCCTCTTTAATTAAACCAGTTTGTGCTTGTGCATTGATGACCAAAAACGAGGCCAACATCAATATAACACTGGTTTTTTTGAAACTAATCATAATAGATACAGTTTATACATGAAAAATAGAGGGTAGTAAATACTTTAATATAAATATTCTTCTTCAAAAATCTTGCCAAACATTTACTGGTAATATTTGATATACGATTTGGGCAAAGTGAGAGCGTATAACCACTTGCAGAAGCAGACAAAGAGTTTCTGCAAGTAGTTTTACAATTCGCTAAAAAAACCAATAAAGAATAAATTAGAAATATCGAGGGGTAAGAATTTTGCTCTTGTGATACCCAAATTCGTACCTAAGCATTACTTCATGGCTACCAGTTTGTAGCGTTTGAAGTCCGTTGAGCATATAATCGTAGGCATATCCAAAACGGAGTTGGTCGTTTAGTTGCACTTCGAGCATACCAACCACAGCATCACCTAGGCGATGATCAACAGGTTGTAGTTTATCAAACTTAAAATTACTTGTTCTGAACGACCCACCAAGAGCAATCCTGTTTTTAATCCAAAGGTTTGCATTAAAATCCATTGCTATTGGAGCCCCAGCCACAGCTTTTGCAAGAATAGACGGTTTCAGTGTTAAACTATTACTCAGCCTGATTACTGTTCCTGCCATTGCAAAAAAGTGGCGTTGTTGTCTTGATGAATCCGACTTTGAAAATTCATTAAATTTTCCACGAATTAACTGTGGAACAGAAACGCCTAAATAAAACTTGTCGTTACTAAAATAAATTCCAGTTCCAAAATTTGGGAGAAATTTATTCACATTTTGAGAGAACGCTGGGTCTGAGGGCAAACCCGTAACCACGTCCCTAAAATTAGCACGATAGTTGGTAGCACCTGCCTGCAAGCCCAACGAGAGCGTTGCACGTTGCGATACTTTTACCCTAAAGGCATAAGTACCATAAAAACCTGTGGAGTTAATTACACCAACTTGGTCGTTGAAGGCTTGAAAACCAATACCGATACGCTCTTTGCTAAGCGGAGCATCCATCGTAAAGGTTTGTGTAACTGGGGCACCATCGATACCAATCCAGTTTTGACGATATAACCCCGTAGCACTCATTACATCTCTGCTTCCTGCGTAGGCAGGGTTTACAGCCATCATATTAAACATATACTGGGAATACATCGCCTCTTGTTGTGCGAAAACATCTGCTGAAGCTACACAAAGAATAGCAAACAACATTCGTTTGATTATTAGGGAAAAGTTTTTCATAAGAGATGAATTTTATTAAATCAAGAGCCTACCTACTGTTGTAAGTAGGCTCTTGATTTATGTTATCTAGCTATTGTAAAGAATCTTGCGTGTTCTTTAGACACACCTGCATCGTCAGTGATTATTACTTTGTAGAAGTAAGTACCGTCAGGCAATCCACCGCTTCCAAATTTCACACCTTGATTTATCTCGCCACCCCAGTTGTTTTTGTAGTCTTCTTGTATGTAAACACAATGTCCCCAACGGTTGAAGACTGAACAATTTACTTTTGAACCAGCCGATACGCCTCTGATAACAAACAAGTCGTTGATACCGTCTCCGTTTGGAGAGAATCCTTCTGGAATGCTAAATGTTTGAGGTACAAACTTTATCAACAAAGGTGTAGCATCGTCTTCACCAGCACTATCTGGTTTCCCATCATTGTTTTTGTCAGGGTTGAGACCATTCGTTGAAATGTCTTTGGTTACAACCGAACTCACTAGGCCAACACCTGTACCCGTAGCTGTGCTTAGGTATGGTGTATTTCTATTATCAGGAATCAGATTTACTGTAAATTTAATCGTATCTGAACCCGTGGTTGCCAATGAACTACTATCCGCTACAAGCATACGTGGCTCTGTGCCACCATTGTACGACCTATTAATTCTTAGCTTGCTTCCTGCATTCAATGTTGGTAGGCCAATGAGTTTGTAAACTGCTGGATTGAATGCTCTGCTTAATGAATCAACTACTTGAACCGTTTTTAGAGGCTCGGCACCATAGTTTTTCACAACAATTTTGTAAGTAACATTATAGCTTCCGTTAGCTTGTTTGGTTGTATCGGTTACAGCCATTGCCAAGCCAATTGCTCCTTTTATTACTGAATTGATTTTAATCGGTGTTACCTCACTGCTCTTATCTGAACCAAGACCTGTTGGGTCGCATTCTGTACCTTTTGTTGAAGCATCTTCTACATTAGTACTATCTGACGAACGAGCTTTACCGATGGCAATGTTATTAAAGATTGAATCTTTAGCCGCTCCAAAATCAACACGAACTGTCAAGGTTATGCGTTTTGCTTCTCCTTTTTTCAAGCTACTTCCTGTTTCTAGTAATAAGCCTGTGTTCAATCCTTGACCCGTATAGTTTGGATTAATTACCAAACCTGCTTCGCTATTCACTACTGTTTTATCAGTGATAATGGTTGCTCCTTTTTTGGTAAACACCTCTCCCAAGTCATCTTTAACCGTTACTTTGGCTAAATCCGTTGTACCCATGTTACAAACCTTGATGGTGTAAGTAATGTCATAGATATTTCCAACCGTTCCAACTCTTGTTGGTGTATTCACATCTTTAGCTAAACCAATTCTGCCCGGTGTTTGACCAAACACTAACGGTGTGCCTAAGCCTGTATTTACATTTGGATCTAGGCCATTACTAGACTTCTTGGTAACTACCGTACCATCTGGGGCTGTTCCTGTTCCTACTATCGAAGTAGTGAATGGTCCTTTTGCCGCACCTAGTACAACGTTTATCGTAAACTTGATGGTATCAGCCGCACCTACTGCTAGGTTACTGGCATCTGTTACCAAGTTAGGCTTGGTAGAGCCGTCAAAGTCAGGGTTAATCGTCAATGTACTACCGTTCTTAGCCGTTGGCTTGCTTACGATTGTATAAGTAACTGGTGCTTTGAAACCGTTGCTCAATGTATCGTTCAATGTAATTTTTGCCAGTGGTGTAGCTCCTGTGTTTTTAACAATTGCCCAATAAGTAACATTGTAGCTACCGTTGGTTTGTCTTACAGTGTCTCTCACTGCATAGGCAATTCCTAACGAAGGTATTACCGTGCTTCCTCCATCTTTTGGTAGATTTACCCCCGTGCCCCCTGTATTATTTTTAGGGTTACCGTCTTTGTCAGGGTCCACGTTGCTACCTGGTGTTGATTTATCATCTACTGGTGTTTCTGTACCTGTTGGCGTAGTGGCTGGGATTACAGCCTTAGCCAATGCGATGTTGTCATAGTTAGAACCAGTTCCTGCTTTTGATACATCTACCCTTACAACCATCGTAACCTTGCGGCTTGTACCTGCTGGTAAGCTACTTGAGGCTTCTACCAATAGGCCAACGTTTGCATCTTTACCAGTATAGGCTTCGTTGATTGCCAAGCCAGCGTCTGCTGTTAGTGTTGGTTTTTCAAACGTTGCCCCACCCTTAAATACGTTCGTTAATGAATCTATTACCTGTACTTTCTTCAATTCGCCTGCACCAATATTCGATAATGTGAACGTATAAGTTACATCATATACATTGTCTTTTACCTTGGTCGAGGTTACTGCTTTTGCAATTCCTAGACGACCAGGCCCTGCATAAATTGGTGTACCGCCTGTTCCTGTTGTATCGTTGGTCGATACAGTTCCCGTATTATCGTTTGGTTGTGTATCGTCTTGGTCAAGTTTTGTGATACTTGCACCATTCAAGATTGTACCTATTGATGTTACTTTGGTTAAGGCTGTTAGGCTAACGGTTGCTCCTACTTCAATTTTAGCAATTGTTGCAGTTAATGTTCCGCTTGTATTTGTCATGCCTGTTCCTGAAACAAACTCCAATCCAACTGGCAACACGTCTTTTATTTGTACACCCGTAGCCACTGCTGGCCCAGCGTTTTTCACTTCAAATGTATAGACTAATTCTCCGCCTACTGGCACTTTGGTTTTGTTTGCTTTTTTCACAATGCTCACGTCTGCATTATTTCCACCAGTTTGGCAAGTTTTAATTGTAACTTTTACAGCCACTGGCGATGAATAACACCCTTCGGCAGTTCTGTTAAACACGTAGTATGTTCCTGCACCAACCGCTTTTGGATTAACAATCACGGGCGAAGTTGAAGTATTTCCGATATGGAACTCTTGAACTAGATTCGCTGCTGTTGTAGGATTCAAAGCTGTTAAATCTACTGTTGTAGCTGGGCAAGTGTTACTAGCTGCTTCTGTAATTATTGGGGCGCCGATGGTAGCGTTGATGATAACTTCGACTGCTGCTGAACTTACCGATGAACAACCTGCTGCATCAAAAGCAATTACTGAATATTTACCCGAGGTTTTTACGGTAATACTCTTAGAAGTTGCTCCGTTGCTCCATAGGTATTTAGTACCTTCTGATGCGGTAAGCGTTACGCTATCGCCTGCACAACGGGTAAGCGAACCTATGTTTGTGATTGTTGGTGCCGTCTTAGGGCCCGTCAATGTTACAACCAAGGTGTCTGTTCCTGCTACGCATGAACCTGTACCGTCTGGGTCATCGGTTCTGAGTACTAATCTAATCTTGCCAGCAATTACATCAGCTAAAGATGCTGTGTAAGTTGATGATAAAGATAAAGCGTTACTGAATGTACCCGTTCCTGACGATGTCCATGTAGCTGTTTTGGCTGCACCACTTATTTTACCTGATAGTTTAATAGTTTTGTCGGCACAAGCGGTAATGTCATCGCCTGCTTGGGCTATGGCTGGGCTTGTCAAGCAAGAGATTCCGCCACCACCACTATTACATGACACAGTATCTACATTGATAACCGCACCTTCGCTATAACAACCATTTCCACTCTTCTCAAATACATAGTAAGTACCTTCTGTGGCAGCACTAGGATTTACGATTAATGGCGAACTTGTTGTGTTTCCTGTACGGAACTCGAAAGCACCCGAACTTGTAACAATAGCACTTGTAACACCAGAATTAAGATTTACGGTTGTAAATGGACAAGCATTTACCAAGTTTTTGGTAGTTGGTTTTGCAATTTGGCTACCCACAGATATTGTAACTGTGTTCGAGATTGTACTTTGACAGCCTTTTCCTTTACAAATTGCAGTATATGAGGTTGTTGTAAGTGGATTAACCGTTACTAGGTTTCCTTCCATTCCATTCGACCAAACAATTGTTCCTAAACAGCCTGCTGCTTTTAAGGTTGCGTTTGCTCCTGCACAAATGCTTGTTGTTTCACAGAATATGGTTGGAGCTGCTGGGCTTCCTACGCTGATTGTTGCAATCGGCGATGTTGCACTTTTACAGTCTCCTACTTTACATACTGCTGAATAACTAGTAGTTGCGGTTGGGCTAACTACGATTGATTCGCCAGTTGCACCATTCGACCAAAGTACAGTTCCTGAACAGCTCGTTGCAAAAAGTGTTACGCTTTCGCCAGCACATATCGAAGAAGTAGTACACGAAATCACTGGTACTTCTGGAGAGCTAATCGTAATACTGATTTTGTTTGACACTGGGCCATTACAAGCACCATAAGTACATACTGCACTAAAGGTTGTATTTGCTGAGATTGGCACAATAATAGAACTTCCAGATTGGCCATTCGACCACAATACCGTTCCCGAGCATGAGGCCGCAGTTAATGTTACATTACTACCCGAACAAACACTTGTTGCACTTGCACTAATTACTGGAGCTATTGGCGTTATGATAGAAATCGTTTTGCTATTAGACGCTCCGCTCAAACATTCTCCTGATTTACAAACTGCACTGTATGTTGTTGTTGCAGAAGGCGTTACCGTTAGGGTTGTTCCTATCGCACCTGTTGACCAAATCACAGAACCCACACAACCCGTTGCTGTGAGCGTTACTGAACCACTAGCACAGATACTTTCTGTTGATGCAGAGATTACTGGAGGAACGATATTTGGTATGGCTGGTAATACTACTGTAATTGTAGCTGGGCCGCTTGGGCAAACTGTACCTTCGCAAACTGCGGTGTATGTTCCACCTGCCGATACAGTGATACTAGAACCCGTTGCACCATTCGACCACTTGATTGTTCCAGTACAACCCGTTGCATTGATTGTTGCACTAACTGACGTACAAGTTACATTGTTTGAAGATGTAAGTACTGGTGGTGCTACTGGTACAG
>JAYWHL010000311.1:0-24177 GCA_043777715.1 Cytophagaceae bacterium
CTTCAAAACAATTTTCAGAAAAAACATCATCTGAATTTTGAAAACAGAGATACTCCCCAGTCGCCATTTTTAATCCCTTGTTTATAGCATCGGTCTGTCCTTTATCTTTTTCTGATACCCAATAATGAAGGTACTTTTCGTATTTTTTAATTATCTCTACACTTCCATCAGTCGAACCTCCGTCTAAAATAATATATTCCAAATTTGGATAATTTTGGTTTAAGACACTCAAAATTGTTCTTTCAAGGTATTCGGCTTGGTTGAAAGACGGTGTTATTACGCTGATTTTTGGAAATTTCTCGTCTTTTTTCAAGATGATTGCCTCCGTAAAAATTGGTTTACTAACAAACAAAGCTAAATTTTCAGCATACTTACTTTTATACATATTGCGAAAGGGCTAATTGATAGGTTTTTTGCGTTTGGGTTGCTGTTTTTTCTAATGAAAAATCTTTTAGTCTTTCTTTACCTTTTTGGATAAGAGTTGTTCTAAGTTGCTGATTTTCAAGTATTTCTATTGTTTTATTGAGCATAGATTCTGCATCGAATGGGTCGAAATAACTGCCAGCATCTTCTGCTATTTCAGGGAAACAACTGGTATTGCTTAACAATACTGGGCAATTTGAAGCAAAAGCCTCCAAGATTGGGATTCCGAATCCTTCAATTATAGACGGAAAAACAAAGGCTAAAGCATTGGTATATAGACTCTTGAGATGAAAGTCGCTTAAAATATTAACATGGATAATTCTATTAGAAATTCCCAATTTATTCAGTAATTCTTTTTCGAAATTATTGAAAGTTTTTCCTCCTGCACAAACGAGTCGTACCTCAGGAAACTTTACAAAAATAGGTTGAATGGCCTGAATGTATTTGTCGAAGTTTTTGAAATCGGCTCTGTTGCCAACAAACAAAAGGTAATCGACGTCAGTAAGAGCAGCAACGGATTTTTTGTAGGCAGGAGTAATATCTTCTTCACAATGTTCAAAACTTGTTCCGTGATAAATCACATCTATTTTTTCCTCGGCCACGTTAAAATAAGAAAGAATTTCTTTTTTTGTGAAGTTTGAAACGGCAATTATTCTGGAGGCTCGGTTTAATAATTCTTGTTTCAACTCAAACAAATTCCCTCCCAAAGCTGGATACTGTTGATGGTAAAGTTCGTTAGTACAATCATGGAAAGTAAACACAAAGGGTTTATTACCAATATGTTGTAAAAAATATTTATGGTAATACGTAGGATGAAACAAATCAAAATCACTCTCACGAATCATTCTTGCACTATTGAGGCGATTCACAAAAGAGATGATTCGATTAGTGGTTAGGTAAGAAAAAAAATGAGCGAAATTGTGATGATTAGAGAAAGAAGCATTGGCAATGTACTCGTTGTTTGAAAAACGAAGGGCTAGGTCAAAATCCACATTTTTGTTTTGATAAAAATAATTCATCAATTCAAAATGATACCTAGCAATGCCCCCATATCGCATTCCACTAAAAGCCTGATGGTCAAATAATACTTTCATTCCTAGATTTAAATAGCTGACTTAGCCACAAAGATAGCTAAAAACCTCGAAAAGGGATTATTCCCAATATGGAGGAAGGCTCTGAATTTTTTTGATGATTTTATCTATTTTTAGTAAAGCCCAATACTCAATTCTTTCAGATACTCCAATTTTATGGTTTAAGTTCATTTTGAAAATACCTATTTGTTCAAAAATCGAAGGAATCAAATTGAGTGAAGTTTCTGCTATTTTTTGATTTTTTTCTAAAGTTTGGTTTATTTCGTTTAGCCATTTCAAAATCTCCAACGTTTTTGATTTTTGCAAATTGAATCCAATGAGTTGAGTTGAAAATTGCCCATTTTTGAGGTAATATTTTTGATCTAAGCCTAAAGGTATTTCGGATAATAGATGGATTTTAGGACAAAGTACCACGTTATTTTGTATCAAATTCTCAATAAAAGTTAAAATATCATGTTCCGAAATTCTTGAAATTTGGGTGTAAATCATCAAATCATTGTCAATTTCAGTATTCAACGAAGTTTCCCAAATTGATTGCCATTTCCCATAATAGGTTTCAGTTTTAACAATGGGCAACTTATTACAGATATTCTGCCAATGATATAGCGTTTTCTGATTGTCAGAAATAATTTTAATGTTCATGGTTTATTCAAAAATGTCTCCAAGAATTGTGAGGTAGGGAGTAAACCATTTTGAGTCTGGATTTTGGAAGTGGGTATAATTTCCGAGTTTGGTTTGATCATAAACTTGTGAGAACCGCTTAAAGAAATTCCTTGATAAATTACCCCTTTGTTCATAATGAAGTTTTGCTCTTTCTATTTTTTGCAAGGCTAGATGATTTTTTATGAAATAAGGCTTCAACATTTTTTCTATTTCAGCAAAATAATTGGCTTGTTTTAGATAAACCCCTCTTTTTGTTTGATTTTTTCTAAAAATTCGTTCGTAAAACCGAATCGCCCTTGGTCTTTTTTGGGCAATTGCTCCAATTTGTTGCTGCGGGTGTTGTCTGTAATCAACCAAAGGTTCGGTCAAAAACCCGATTGTACCTTCACTTGCTGCAAACCACGAAAGCCAAGTATCATGTATGAAATTCTCTGAAATAAGATTTTCAGGAAAAGGAATAATTCGCTCAATAAATTCTTTTTTAACCGCAACTGTGCAACCTGTAACTCTATTTCCTTTTATCAAAACATCAATTTCGTTGCCATTTTTCCATTCGTTCTGTGTTTGGTCATCAAATCGTACCTGATTCCAAAGCGAAACGCCAAGTTTCTGCCCTTTTTCATCGACTAAATCGGCATCTGTAAACAAAACCTTTTTAGCTGGATTTTCAAGAAAATATTTAATTGACAATTCGATTTTATCTTTCCGCCAAATATCATCTTGGTCGGCTAAAAATATAATTTCGTTATTGCAAAGTTTTAGTGCTTTTTCAAAATTTTTGGTCGTTCCTAGTCCAATTTTATTTTTGATTAAAGTAATCTTTACAGAAGTTTTTTCTATTAAGTTATTGATAATCAAGCAAGTGTTATCGGCGGAATTGTCATCACAAAT
Organism: Cytophagaceae bacterium; assembly: GCA_043777715.1. GTDB lineage: Bacteria > Bacteroidota > Bacteroidia > Cytophagales > Spirosomataceae > JAYWHL01. The sequence continues at coordinate 3,069 of JAYWHL010000311.1, forward strand.
AATGATTTCGTTTGGTAAAACACTTTGGTTAAGTATTGATTCCAGTTGTTGGGTTATATATTTTTGACCGTTGTAGGTACACAATGCCACTGAAACTTGCATTAATTGAATTTTGGATTAGGCTCAACAAGAGCGATTAATTTCCATAAAATGTATGAAATTCTTCTTTTGACAAGGTTTTTCAAACTACTAAAAGAAGTTGAATTTAGTTTTTTATGGTCGTAAACACTGAATCTATTTTGGTAATTTTTTGGCTGATTTTCAAGTATTGAAGTTTGATAAATTTCAAAAAGTAGTTTTAAGGCTGAATAATTTTCAAAATTAAAGCGATCTTGATGTTTTGATATAATATTTGGAGTTTGTAGCGAAAACCCGCTGTAATGATAAAAGTACAAAGGGGTTATTTGGTTAATCTTAAATAAATTTTCAGAAAAACTCACTTCTCTTTCATGTAAATTCCAGTAGCCAACATTTAGGCCAAGATTTCTTGAAATTTTTACTTTTTCAAAAAATAACGGTATAAAATTAAACCAAAGTTGGTCTGAACCCAAGCCTAAATCATACCTTAAATAGCCTTCGTTTCGAGTTTTTTGTTCCCACCATTGCATCATTTTTTTAGAATTATCGTCTATATTCAAAGCAAAAAAACCAGCATTGTATAAGCCTGAATTAAGAAAATCACGCTCTTGCTGGTGTTTTTTGTCAATAATTGGAGTCCAAAAATGAGGTGTAATCAAAATTGAATGGTCTGAAAGTTCGTCTGAAATTATACCTAAATCATTGAAAACCAGCATATCAGTATCAAAATACCTCAACTCGGTTATTTCTTTATTTCTCGAAATTAAATAATTTCCTACAATCGGTTTACAAGCACAGGTTAGCTCGTGCATTGTATATTTTTGAGATAATTCAACAATATCACTTTTGGGAATTTTACTCAATTCAATTACCTCGAATGGAAGATTAAACGCTATTTTTTCATTTTCCGAAAGTTCATCAACCAAACCTAAAACCAAGTTAGTTTTTGGATTTTTTGTGAGCATCGAAAAGTATAAAGCCTTAGCTTGTCCCAAATAATTGGCACTACAAACGGTGTAGGTTAAAATCATTTTGTGTAATTTGCCAGTAAAAATAAGAATAGTTTGGCAAAAGCTGTTCAAATCTAAATTTTATGCTTTTCAATTCGCTCTCTTTTTTAGTATTTTTTCCAATTACTACCCTCCTTTATTTTTTGATAAAGCCTAAGTATCAGTGGCTTATATTATTATTGGCTAGTTGTATTTTTTATATGGCATTTATTCCTTCCTATATTTTTATTTTGCTCTTTACAATTGTCGTTGATTATTTTGCAGGAATATTTATTGAAAAAGCAATTGATATTAACAAAAAAAGAATCTTATGGTTGAGTATTTTTGTCAATGTCGGATTTCTATTCGTCTTTAAATATTACAATTTTTTTGTAGAAAACATCAATCAAGTTTTCGGTTTTTCAAGCCCTATTCCTTACTGGTATATAATTTTCCCTGTGGGATTGTCTTTCCATACTTTTCAAGCCATGAGCTACACTATTGAGGTTTATCGAGGGCATCAAAAAGCGGAAAAACATTTTGGAATTTATGCACTTTATGTCATGTTTTATCCCCAACTGGTTGCAGGGCCAATCGAAAGACCCCAAAATTTATTGCCACAATTTCATCTTCCAAAAGCATTCAATCAACTTTATTTTTTTGAGGGTATTCGGTTGATTATCTGGGGCTTATTCAAAAAAATGGTCATCGCCGACCGTGCCAGTATTTATGTAGATGCCGTTTATGCCCAACCAAACCTATACGGTTCGCCTTCTGTTTTGTTGGCTTGTTTTTTGTTTTCTATCGAAATCTATTGCGATTTTTCTGGGTATTCCGACATCGCCCTTGGAACAGCCAGAGCGATGGGTTTTGATTTGATGGTTAATTTTAATAGGCCCTATTTTGCAACTTCTATCCGTGAGTTTTGGGCAAGATGGCATATCTCTTTAAGCACTTGGTTTAGAGATTATGTTTACATTCCGTTGGGGGGTAATCGGCAGGGACTTAACAAGATGTATTTCTATACATTGATAATTTTTGGTTTAAGCGGGCTTTGGCATGGGGCAAGGTGGAACTTCGTAGTTTGGGGTTTGTTACATTCGCTTTTTGTGGTACTTCAAATCTTTTTTGAAAGAAATATCAAGTTTCAACTACCTAATAATCAAGTATTTAACATCATTAAAATATTTTCAACTTTTATTTTAGTTTCTATAATTTGGGTCTTTTTTAGAGCTACTTCTTTAGACCAAGCCTTTGAAATTTTGCATAAAATGGTTCAAAACCAAGGTAATTTACAATTAATTGTGAATTCTAAATTGGCCAGTTTTAGTTCATTAAGTCTGTTAATAATTTTGGTGGCAACTGCAATGATGTTTGTCGTAGAATCTAGGTTTAGTCCAAAATTAAACGAACTCAATCAGCGAAGTTTTATAGATATTATGATTACCGTTTTGGCATTGATTTTTATACTTTGCTTGGGAGTTTTCGATAATAGTTCTTTCATTTATTTTCAATTCTAAATCATGTTTTTTCGATATACTTTCATTTTGATATTTTCTTTGCTGATTGCTTTTGTTTTTTATCTTCAAATCAAAGAGCCAAACCCAAATAGCGAACAAATGCAAAACCTTGTTTATACCTTCAATAATCACAACAACCATCAAATTATTTTCATAGGTTCATCGAGGGTTTTGAGACAAGTAAACCCTTTGATTATTGATTCCTTAACCGATTTGTCTAGCTATTGTTTAGGCATAGACCAAATTGGTATGATTGAATCTAAAATGCTTTTAATGAGTTACTTAGCACATCACCCAAAGCCTAAATTTGTTGTTTTGAACATAGATTTGAGTACTTTTATGTTCAATACCAACAGCAGTGGGCCTTACAATTTAGAAGAATATTTTAGTTACACCTCCGACACCCTAATTAATAATCAGCTTTCACGCTTTAATTATAAATTTAAGTATCCTTTAATTTTCAAAACCATCGCTGCCACAAAACCATTTATCCGAAAATTTACTTTAAGCGATTCTCAAAAAAGGAGTTTGTTTTTTAGTAAAAACATAGAAATTCAACCTTATACAGAATCAAATCTCATGAAAGGTTTTTTGGCAACTTCTCAAACTTGGAACGATGAGGCGGAAAAAGAGTATAATAAACTAAACCAGACAATTCTTGAAGAAATACCCATCACAGAGGAAGGATTTGAGCTTTTGACCGAATTTATCCAAGTTTGCAAAACTCGAAAAATTGAATGTAAACTGGTTTTTGTGCCTTGGTACAAGGGCTTGAAAAAAAATCCAAATCATTTTACGGTACTGAATAAAGTCAAAACTATCGCCAAGGATTCTGACACAGAATTTTATGATTTTAGTGATTCAGGTCTCGGAAACTCCAAAGATTTATTTTATGATTGTTGGCATTTTAATCAAAAAGGTTCAAATCTTTACTCTAAATTGTTGGCAGAGAGAATAAATAAGTCAAGAAATTGATTAGACCTTGGCGATTAATCGCCTCAAAACTTCTAAGGGATACGTCATTAGTTTCCTGATTCTTAGGTACTTGGGTTTACTTTTCTTTTTAACATAAACACATTGAAATTTTTCAAAATACTGATTATGGTTCAATTCTAATGTTTTCTGATAAATGTCAAAGATAGAAATCAAATCGGGTCTATTCTCAAAGGTAAACCTGTTTTGATATTTAGAGATAAATGTTTTGTTTTTTAGTTGAAAACCACTAAAATGAAAAAAGCAAAGCGGTGTGTTTTGGTTGATATACCAAAGGTTTTGTTTAAGTTCGAGTTTCCTTTCATGGAAATTCCAGTAAGCTACGTTATAGCCAAGGTTTTTCACAATCGCTACACCTTTAAACAAATTTGGAACTAAATCTATCCATTTTTGATCAACAAAAAGCCCATTTTCTAAATCAATAATACATTCCTTGGCTAAGTTATCACCCCACCAATTAGCCATTTCTTTTCCTATTTTATTGTTTTTTATGCCTATAAAACCTAAATTAAAAACTCCAGTTTCTAAATGTGCTGTTTGGTCTGGATACAGGCCGTCGGTTGGGAGGGGAGTTGTAATGTGGGGCGTGAGTACAAAATTATTTGAGTTAAGTGTCTCAAATAGAGGATTTAAGCTAGAGAAAATTAAGATGTCGGGGTCAAAATAAAAGACTTGCTTTACACTTAAATCCCTAAGAAAGTAATTGAAAAAATAGGGTTTAATCGCAGTATTTAGTTCGGTAATGTCGTAATGTTGGCAAAGGTTCACAAAATCAGGGATTCCAATTCGATGAACTTCGATAATGGGTAAATTTCCGATTTTAGTATAATCCAAGGCTTTGTCTGCTAAAGTGTCGCACAAGCCTACATTAAAAGTAATATTTGCATGAAATTTTTGCAGAGAATCATAAAAACTTTTTGCTTGGGCCAAGTAATTTACCGAACAAATTGTAAAAACCACGATTGATGATTCGTCGATACTAGTTTTTCCTTGCATTTACTTAACCTTTAAACTGATTAAAGTATTTATCAATAATTTCACAGAATTCTCTGGTCGATAATCGTTCATTATTTTATGATAGCCAACTTCTCCCATTTTTTCTTTCAAAGAATTATTCGTTAAAAGAAATTCGATTTTTTCTACCATCAAATTTATATTTAGTTGCGGAATCACAAAACCAGCATCTTCGCCTACAATTTCTTTAGTTCCACCCGCTTCTTCAAAACAAATTACAGGAATTTTAACGCTAAATGCCTCCATTACTGAAAGCGGAAAAACCTCCACTCTTGCGGTTTGGACATACAAATCGAATAACGTAAGGTAACTCCAAACATCATTTGTATTGGGAACAAACCTTAGATTATTAGGAAAGGAATTTAGATTGATAATTTCCATAAAATCAATTCTGTTTCCACCCACCCAAACAAAATTATAGTGCGGCAAGGTTTCGGCCAGATAAACAAAAAAATCTATACCTTTTCTCAAATTCACAGACCCAATACAACCGATAACAGGCTGATTTTTATAAAAACTTAACTCGGTCAAAACCTCTTCTTTTGGTTTTTGGGGATTTTCTTTGGGGCGGGCAGGGGTTGGAATCCACGTGGTTTTTGAAACCTCAATTTGATGATTTTGGACTAAACTTTGTGCAGCAACCTTTGCACAAACGAAAAAATGTGAACTCAATTGGAGGGCTTGTTGTAAATCTGTCTTTTGAGTGTACATCTCCAAGTGCATCGCCAATTCATGCACGTAGCTAATAATTGGAACTTTTAACTGGGCAATTTTGGGTAAAATATCGCCATTTGTTAATGTATTTGAAATTATAAAATCAAATTTTTTAAATTTTAGAACTTCAACCAGCTCATTATCTAAATCCTTTGGGAGTATAATTTCCAGAGCACGTTTGAGTCTTGATTTTTGGGGAAGTGGCTGATTACTAGGCCACAAATATACTTTTCCTAATGATTCGTAATCCTTTTTAAGCGAGCCATCGTGTTTTAATATTGTCTCAAATTCAATATTTTGTTCGTTCAAAAGTAATTTTTGCCACCAAAGTAGCAACAATTGAGCTCCCGCCCTGTTGGCGTCATGTCCGATAAAAAGTATTTTAATTTTCATTTACGTTTTTCAATAATTTTTTCCAATTTCCAATTTCAATAGCTTTATCAAACTTATTGAGTTGCCTTTTAGCTTCATCTCTATCAAAAGTAAACCCTTGGCTCGAAACTTCTTCAATGGCCAAACAAAGCGAATTGTAGTCCCAATTTGGTATGATTTTTCCGATTTTAGGGGTTAGGATTTCGTGGACGGCACCCGTTTCAAAAGTAATAATAGGCATATTGAATCGCAAGGCTTCAAGCATAACTAAGCCAAAAGATTCTTCCAAAGAAAGAACTAAAAGTCCGTTTCCGATGCCAAAATAATCAAGATATTCTTTGTTTTGAGGCCCTACTAAGTAAACATTTTTTAAGTTTTCGCAGATTTTTTGGGTAAAATAATATGAGCCACTATCAGTATTTCCTCCAATCCAAACAAAGGCAATATATGGAAATTGGAGTGCTAATTTTGGCAAAAAATCTACCCCTTTTGCAAATGTCAATGCCCCCGAAATTACCCAAATATATGTTTCTGAATCTATTTTTAGTGCTTTTCTTAGCTTATTTGAAGTCTGAGGATTTGGATTTAACAGATTGTTTTCTAAAAAAGGATATATTTTAGCGATATTTTTTGAACCGAGTTGCTCCAAAATTTTGCAAGTATTTTGAGCATTTCCAATCGAAAGTTCAGATTTTAATAAGAAATTTTCAAGGTGTTTTGCCTTCACAAGTTCAAAAATAATGTGCGGGCGTTCATGCAAATGGCTCACAAATTTGATATTATGTTTACTAGCTATGCTTGCCATTGGTGCCATCAAAACGGTGTTTAAATACCAAAAATCAGGTTTAAATTTTTTATGAATTTTTAAAATTTCTTTCTCAAAACTATCTCCAAAAAGAAAGTTCTTGCATTTTAATAATAATTTTGATAGTCCTTTTTTTGTATTAAAGGGATTACAAAATGTTTTAACTCCTTTAATATCAGGGTTTTGATTTCCATTTTCGATATAAATACCGCATTCAATTTCATTTAAATCTAAGCCTTCAATCATTCTTAACAATAATTGTTCGGACCCACTTTGGCCAGCGGTTGGCGTAAAAAATAGGATTTTCAAATTGAATTGATTTTATAAAGTTTTGATTTTAAAAAAACAATATCCCAAAAGAATGATAACCAAACAAAAGTTTTTTTTGTAAATGCTTTCTGATTTTCGAGTTCTTCAAAAGGAGATTTTCTACGCATTAGGTTTGATGTTATTTTCCAAGTAAATATCACAGGAATTATCATCAAATAATTGAATATAAGTATCAAAAAAGCTAACAAACCAAATTGTTTTCTTATCCAAAGTAAATTTGAAAGTTGAATTTGAGCATCAAATTTATTTATAAACGAAAAATCTTTTACTCTGTGCGGATTTTCTTCGTTTTCAAAGTGGTAAATATACAAATCTTCAAACAATAGTAATTTACCGAATTTTCCGATTCTAGCACTCCATTCTACATCTTCGGCATATAAAAAAAAGTCTTCGTCCATCAAGCCAGCTTTTGCAATTGCCTCTGCTTTAATCATCATAAATGCCCCTGATAACCACTCAACTTGTTGATTATTAGTGAATTTCGATTCTTTGAAAATTCTATCAAGTAAGGACGTACAGAAAGGAGGGAGGAGAAAAAAGTGTTTTCTGAAAGCAAAACTTTTGTAAAGCGGTAAAATACTATCATCTCGTTTTTTTTGCAAAACGCTACAAGCCATCACGTCTTTTCTATTTTGGATTCTAACAATACAGTTGAGAATCACGTTCAAATCAGGAATTGAAGTATCGGCATTTAATAACAATATATTCTTGCCCTTAGCTAGTTTTATTCCAACGTTGTTAGCTACCGAAAAACCTTGATTATTCCCCAATCCAATCCAAATTATTTCAGCATACTTTTGTCTGATTTTAAGAGATTCTTTTTGCTCATTATCATTACTAACCACTATTATTTCAAAGCTAACGTGTTGGGTATGAGCATATAATGACTGTAAACAAGCCTTTAAGTAGCCGTAGTTTTTATAGCCGATGATGATAATACTTAGGTCCAAAATTCTTAGTTTAATGTACGCAGTTGTGCTTTATAATTTTCTATACTTTGCTGAATAATATGGCGATAAGGGTAGAAATGCTCTTTCAATTCCTCGAATAATTGAATCCTATTTTCTAAATAAAAACGATTTTTATTAGTTAAAATATTCGTAACGCCGCCTTGATGTTTTCGGTAAACGCCCATACAATTTGGGTTGTAATATATTTTTTTTTGAGCAATTGTTTGAAAAAAAATAGCCCAGTCGCCACTAATTGCTCTTTCAAAATAATTGTCAAAACCGTTTATAAAATTATTTCTAAAAACGGCACTCGTCGTAGCGATTACCCAGTTGTCTGCTAAAAGTTCGGAGACAAGATATTCTTTTTCTGATTGCCAATCATTAAAGTTTTTTGATTTCGTACCATCTTCAAATACTATTTTTGTTTGATGGTGGCAAAGATTAAACGCTTGATTATTTTCTAAAAATTCAACCTGTTGCTGAATTTTCGTTGGGTCTGTCCAATAATCATCGCCTTCACAAATGGCTAAATAGGGAGATTTTGCCTTTGAAAACAGGAATTTAACATTATTTTTGCCTGCTAACTCTATTGGATTTTGAGGCCCAAGGTTTTCATTATGCAAAAATGCTTTTATTTTTTGGGGATATTTTTGGGAATATTCCTTTATTATTTGATGATTTTTGTCTGTCGAAGCATCATCACCAATGAGAAGCTCAAACTCGAAATTAGTTTGTTGGCTTAAACAACCTTCAATAGTTTGGGCTATAAATTTGGAATGATTAAACGTTGGTATAATTACCGAAAGTAGGGTATTGGTTTTCAATCTTTTGAAATTGTTGAGATTTTTTTCTGAAAAAACCATTTTGTGTTTGCATAAATTTTCAGAAATGATTTTGGTAAAATTTCATCAGAAATTATCTCCTTTAGATGAGCCGAAGTATTTGGTTTTGAATGATATAGCGAAACAATAGCATAGCATGGTTTCAACAAAAATTTCAATTCTAAATCGCTACATCTTGCTAAGAACAGGTAATATTTAGCCAAAGTAAATCTCATTTTTTGATGAAATTCAAAGTTATATTCTTTATCAATTGCCTTAAACATACTTATTCTATTTCTGATATAGTTGGCATTGAATTTAGAATCTGTAAAACTCATTCCCATTCTATTTTTTCGATACACAGACATTACTTTGTTAATGTATCCAATATCTCCAGCTTTTGCCAATAAAACGTACCTCGGGATATCCCCACTTTTCGATTCGTGAAACCATTTGGGGTAATTTTTCAAAATGCCGTTTTTAAACATAAAAGCTGAAGTGGCTATAAACCAAACTTCATCTTCATCAATTAAATCGGCCTTGGAAACTACCATTTTTTGATTTTCGTCATTTACAAACTCCTCAACTACTTCTAAATCGTCTTCATATTTGATTTTAGCGTTATGAAAACAAGCCGAAAAACTAGGATTATTTTCCAAATAATCTACTTGGGTTTGTAGTTTTTCGGAGTCTGTCCAGTAATCATCTCCGTCCAAAGCTGCAATATAGGTTCCTTTTGTAACTGCCAATGCTGCCAAAGTGTTGTTTTTGCCAAATCCCCCAAGATTTTTATTGTGTAACAACGGGACGATTAAGTTCGGATACCGCTCATGAAATTCGTTAATAATAGCTGGGGTAGTGTCGGTAGAGGCGTCATCACTTATGATAATTTCATATTCAAAATTAACCTTTTGGTTGATTGCACTTTCGAGTGTGTTTCGCAGGTATTTTTCGTGATTATAAGTAATGATAATAACACTAACTTTCATTTTTGGGCTTTGAAGAATATGATTTTAGTAATTTTTAGGTTTATTTAGCCGAAGAAATTAACCTTCAAATAGGCTAATTAACTGATTTTTTTCAGGAAAATTGGGTGTAATCAAATCTTCTTGTGGGGAATAATTATAAGATTGCGGATAGCCTCTTTTGATAAAAGTGGCTTCGCTTAAATTATTGAACCGATATTGAACCGACCAACGAATATTTTTGGTCGTATTCTCTCCTGAACGATGTACCAAAAATGCAGAAAACACTAAAATGTCGCCTGCTTCCATGTCAAACTCTTTATACATTTCATCGGTAAAATCGTTCTCTAGCGAACCTTCGTACGATACACCACTGGCATTCAACAAACCAAGCGTATGGCTGGCTTCAACCAATTGTAAAACCCCTAAATCATGGTTGCAATCAACCAACGGAAACCAGACTACGATTGAATCCAATGAGCCTTGGCCACTTCGCCAGTCTTGGTGAGCGGCCAGTTTCCAGTGCTTACTTCCTTTGGTTAAGTACCTACTATTAAACTGCATCGAGGGTTTTACACCAATGTTTGGCTTTTCGATACCTAATTCTTTGAGCAACTTTATTAGCCTTTCGTCAGTATTTAATCTGTATAATTGTATTGAATGTTGCACATTTTTTCCTGTACTAATGAACGAAGCCATGTCATTTTCAAAGTAGTCAAACATCGCCTTTTCAAAGCTATCGGTATTTTCAATAGCTGGACATTCTCCCAAAACTCGTTTTATTTGAACTGCAAAGGTTTGTTTTGCTTCCAAAACCAATGCCTCTATTTCTGATTTTTCAAAGAAATTTTTTACGAGAATGTATCCCTTCGATTTATAAGTTTCCAATTTTGTCATAAGTAGCTTATAATTTTTTGTTAAATTGACCTTCCGAATTTAATGTTATAAGTTTTTGAAAATACCTTTAATTCAACAAATTTGACCTTGTATTTTTTTAATCTTCCCAAACTGCATAACCAAAACCCGCTTGTCCAAAACCATTTCCGTTATACAATAAATATCTTTTGTTGTTATGTTCGTAGGTATGGCAATAATTAATCATTTGATAATCAAAATCTTGTTCGTTTTCTGATTTTTCTATTCCTGCCAATTCGTCTTTTCTTTGCCAAGTCTTCCCATCTGTCGATTCTGCGTAACCAATTCTGTAACTTTGATTTCTGTTGGTTCTATAATCAATGGCATTTCTGTACGAATATATCATTTTATAGATGCCATTTTCTTTATAAACACTTGGCCGCCCAACGGCATTCAAAAAATGGTCAAAGTCTAGGACAACGTCTCCAGTTGGTTGCCAATTGATGCCGTCCTTCGACTCTGCATATTGGCAACGATAAAATGGCTCTGGGTAATTGTGTATCATTTCACATTTTTGGGCTGAAATATACCACATTTTCCAAAGTCCATCTTCAATCATCACAGAAGGTTGAGCTGCCCAAACTGGGTTATGAATCGACCTATCCATTACTGGACCAGCATACATTTTGTTAAAAGTTATACCTCCGTCTGTGCTTTTGGATAATCCAACTGAAAGGCGATACGAATTATGCGTTTTGTTCCAACCTGTATAATAAAGCCAAATATCTCCATTGGGTTGGTTCACAAACCAAGACGGCATGGCACCCGTTTCATCATATTCGCCATAATTTCCTAAATTCAAAACGGGTTCAGGGTGAACATACAAAATATCTTGGGGGTTGTCCAAGGCTGTTTCAATGAATGTTGGCCTAGATTGCCCATCTTTATCTCTTGACGAAAAATATATTCTAAGTCGGTCTTGTAGTGGATAGGCAAAAGGCACTTGGGCGTGGCTTTGCGAATGCCAAAGTTCTCCAGTTGGTTTGTAAACTAATCCTTTTTTTTGCCACATAATTATATTTCTATTTTTGGGATTCTAAAATTAAGCCCGATTTTTTGACTACAATAATACATTTTGTTTTCAACTATTTTTTTCGGCTCTTTTTCTCCAATTGTCTATAAAATTCTTGTTTGGAATAGGTAAATCTACATTCACAATCGGGGCAGTGTTGCCAACATTGTATTCGAGAACATAAAAGGCATTTCCAAAAATCCAATGTAAAGCCAAATTTTCGACATTTTTCGGAAGGTATTTTAGCGGAACGGCTACGTCAAACATTGGGTTTGCTTTCATCAAAATTTGATAGCTTTCTTGGTCATATAGCCAAGGGGCAACGGACTCGTCTCCAATAACGATTTTTCCGCCTTTTTTTACAACCCTTGTCATTTCCAAAAATGCCTTTTCAATATCCCCAAAGGTATTGATGCCCCCAAAGTGGAATAAACAGTCGAAACTTTCATCTTCAAATGGTAAATAAGCAGCATTGGCGATAAAGAAAGATATGTCCACGGCATCATTTTTTACTTTTTCTTTTGCCAATTTTAACATATTGGGCGATAAATCCGACAAAAACGCCGTACCTCCAGGAGCGATTTGTTCAACTATCAAAGCGGAATCATTACCCGTTCCAGCACCCACTTCCAGCACGGTCATACCTGGTTTTAAGCCTAGCATTCCAATCATTTTTTGGCGAGTGGCAGCTTCGTCCGAATTATTCAAACTTTCAAACACCCAACTTACGCCTCTGTCATATCTCAAATAGGCGTCGTTATACGAAAGTTGTTCATTTCTGTCGGCTTCTAACAATTCGAGAGGGTAACATAAATCAGGAATGTCGCCACGGTATTGGAATTGGATACTTTCATCAATCGAAGTATTGCTAATTACTTGATTTTGAGCATCAAAGTTTAATTTTGTATGCGTTTTTGGGCAAATGTATGCTGGCTTTTTCAAAAGATTCGTTTAGTTTTTTACTTTATATCAGGCGTTTTCGCCAATTTTTGGTTGAACTCCCTTGGGTTTTGTATCAATGTCTTTGCTCGACATTTCCATTTTAGTTGCAGGGTTTCCTTTCCAAATACTCCATGCAGGGGTATGTTTTGTTAAATTTCCGCCCATAGCCAAAAGTGTACCTTCTTCGATGGTTAGTTTATCTCTGATGGTCGCATTTACGCCAAAAAAACAATAATCGCCCACAATGCACCGACCAGAAAGAACTACATGAGAGGTAAAAAAAACATGGTTGCCAATTACACTATGATGGCCAATGTGGTTTCCACTCCAAAAAATATTATTGTCGCCAATCTTAACAAAAGGTTGGATTGTGTTGTCTTCGAGGATAAAATTATTTTCGCCAATTTCATCTGTCAAAACCGTAGCCCTTGAACTAATATAATTTATAAATTCATAACCCTTGGCTTTGGCTTCGTAATATATCCCAGCCCGAAACTGATTCATATTAGTTTCGGTTAATGGCGAAAAAAACTTGTATTCATTTGGAGGATATAGGTTCTGTACTTCTTCGAAAGCAACTACTGGCAAACCTTTAAAGTGGGTATCATTGATATACTTCTGGTTGATTGTAAATGCCACAATTTCGTCATCAGAATCATTTGTCAGATAATAATGAGCCAATTCGGCGGTTAGTTCTACACCAAAAACAACAACTTTAGCCATGATTATTTAATTTTTAAAGATTAAAAAGTTTAACATCTCTGATTTAAATAAATTGATACGAATTTAAATGATTTTTTATGTCTTTTTGCTCAACGTTCATACACAAATCTATAATAGAAAGATATGGAATAAAAGTTTTGCTTTTTTGGGAATAAGGCAACTGTAATGACTCTATAAATTTTAGGTCAATTTGATGTCCCCTAAAGCTGTCAATATCATACAAACTTTTGCCCCCAATGGCATTGATATAGGTTTCGGTAGCTGTTTGCTTACAAATATCAATGATTCTATCTTGGGCTTTTAGGTTGGAATTTTGATAGATTTCAGACTGCAAAATTGTAACGTTTATTTCTAAATATTCTACCATTTTCTGAATAGAATGAGCAATATAATCTGAAATTTTTTCTGTTTTGTAGTTCAAGATTTCAGTTAGTACTGGAATGAAAAATTTATAACTTATTGATTTTGAATAGCTTTGCTCTATGGTTTTTATAAATTTCTTTTCCCAATTACTTTTCCATTCAATTTCTATTTCGTTAATTTTTTTATTTTGCGAAGCTCCAATCAAAGGAATCGTAAACATTGTTTGAACATTATTTGTCAAAATTTGATTTCTGTTTATCCACCCTTTATTAATAAAAGCCACATCGTCATAAATAACAAAAATATCAGCAACTTGAAGCAATTGCCAATATCCAATATAAGGCATAAAATAGGGTTGCATGATGCTCGTAACCATTCCAAAATGAGTTATATCAAAGGGTAATTGTGCCTTTTATTAATTTTCTACCCCCTTTTTCTTTCGTAAAAAAAGCATATCTACCATGCAAAACTCTTTCGTCATGAAAGAAAACGGCTTCGCCTGGTTTTAATAAAACTGGGCTTACTATGCCAGCATTATGGATTCGGGATTCAAGAAAATCGTGAAATCTTTTTGCTAAATCAAGAGCTTCGGCAGTGTTATCAGTTGAAACACAATGCCAGTTCCAATTCAAAAGCCAGCCTTGTTCGTCTTGTCTTAATACAGGTAAAGATTTATGGCTATTCCCTTTTTCGTGTTTGATGGTCGTATTTTTCAATTCTTCAATCAATTCAAATTCGCCGTCCATTTCCATACAAGCGATAAGTGTATCAGCGTCTATAAAAGTGGTTGCACCGCCAATGTCAGCTTTTGCAGCACAATAAAAGAAGGTAATCGTTCCTGCCAATGGAATGTACGAATCGTCGGTATGAAGGGGCTGTTTGGTTTTGCTACTTCTGTATTTATTTTGTTCCTCGGGGTCAAAGGTAACATCAATCCAACGCTCGCCTGTCAATTCTCCTGTTGCTTTATTCTCGTCCGCATTATGTATTTTCCCAATACTTTCCGAAACTTTTTCATAGAAAGTGTGCGGTTCTACATCAAAATTAAAGTCGGAAATATGAATTGCCTTGAAATTCCTGATAGAATTTTGTAATTCTTTTTCAGCATTTGTAGCATTTTGGTAATCTATTTTTTTAAAATAATTCATCTTTTTAAAGTATTTTTTGTGATGAGGGTCATTAAATTTAAAAATTCAGTTCTTAACTTCATCGTGTGTTTAGCTTTCTTAGGTAATAATCCTCTGCTTTGGTAATAACATTGGTCATGGTGGTATCTGTGCCTAGTCTGATGTCTCCAAATTGAGGTTTAATGACAGATTTAGCAAAAAACAGGTACTCAGCTTTTTTAGGAATAGGCTGTAATCCCTTTTCGTAGGGGTTGATAGGGATGAGGGTTCGAGTAAGATTTTTTCCAAAAAGGGGATACTCAAAATCATCATTCATATCGGCGAGAGCAACTATTGCATTTTGCGGCACAATCGAATCAAATTTTTGATATGCCTTGGTCAGGTCTTGTCTCGCCCAAGTCATCATTTCTATTCTTTCTTTCTTAAAAACCGAAACTTGGTTTTGAAAAGAAAATGGCAAAGCTCTCTGATTAAAACAAACTACCATAATTGCCGAAATTACGCCTAAAACACAAACGGATAAGATATAGGTTTTCAAAAAACTAAAACCTTTTGATTCTATATTGAATTTCTTTGTGAAAAGTAAAGTTAGGAATGGAATAATAAAAATCGCAGTACTTTGAAAATATCTACCTTTCCAAGGGTCGTAGGCTGCCGAAAACGAAAGAGCCAATAAATGGAGAATAAATGCAATTGCAAAAAAGTAATGTACCTCCGATTTGATTGCTCGTACCAATACCAAAAATAAAAGAGGCAACAACAAGGCAAATCCAAAAATACCATAAAATGGACAAGCATTAAAAAATTCATACCTTTTGTTAAAACGAAATGGCAAAATTGTAAATGCTGTCTCTTCTTCAAGTCTTAGCGAACTATGATTGGTCAAAGAAACTAGGCTACTTTTTAGCGTTCTGTTTATAGAATCTCCAAGGGCTAAATTTCGTATGCCGTCTAAATTTCCAAAATCGAAAAGATACCTCACAACATTTCGAGAACCATTTTTGAGGAGACCTTTCAAATCACCTGCCCTTTCGATACTTTGGTGTTGCCTTGCCGACACTGGGCCGATAGGGTGACCAAACTGTTTGAGATTTGTGAGGTAACCCGTTGGTAAGGTACACAGGCATACCCCAATTAAAGTGCCTAAAATAAGGTGTTTGAGGCGTGGGATTAGTAACTTTTGCCAATTTTCGTCCCACAAAACTGCATATAAAACGATACAACAAAGCGAAGGTACAAGAAGAAGAAAGGTGATTTTGTGGCCAAGGGCAATCCCAATCGTTATTCCGCTAAGGTAAAGATATCTTCTTTTAAAAGTACTTTTATATTTTAACAAGTAGTAAACAAGGCAACTCGTGTATGCACAAAGCACAATATCAGTATCTGTACTTATTACTTGCATTAACACATTTGGTAAAAGGGCTATAACTAAAGCACAAAATACCGAAGCCGAAAAATTATTTCCGATTTTTTGAGCAATTCCAAAAGAAGCAACGATTGAAACAAGATAAGATGAAAAATGGATAAACTTAAAAAAGTTCTCATCCTTTCCCGACATTAAATAGGTATAAATTTGTATCGTGCAGATACTTTTTGGGTAAGTGTCTATATTCCAATTTGTTCCGCCAAAGTGATTCATGTTTCCATGTTGGAGGTAGTACAGGAGCCTTACCAAATGCCCTGTCATACTATCCCACTCGTTTGGAGGGGTTTTTGCCGCTAAAAGAAAATTGATGATGGAAAGGCCAACAACTGTTGTGAGTAATATAAAGAAAGTACTTTTTAAGAATTTATTAAGATTAGAAATCCAGTTTACAAAAAACTGAATGCGTTCCCCGATAATTTCAAAGAAAGTAAATTGTTCACGTCGTTCCCGTCCAAAGAGTTTTGTGAATTGTATATACATCACAAAAGCAGGAACAAATACACCCACTGCCCAAGCTCTGCGGGTATTGGTTAGTCCAAATTCGGATAAAACAAATCCAGTGATGATGATACTTCCACAAAAAATTATAAAAGTTGTAATCAAAATATCGACCAAGGCTTTATTAGAGATGCGAGTTGCAACTCTAAAACAAGCTCCAATAAAGGCCAAAAAGGCTATTTGATAGACAATATTCATAAACAATTCAAAACAATGTTACTAATTTTTTGAACTTGTGTATCTGTTATTTCGTAGAAAAGGGGCAAACATAACACACGAGGTGCTAGATTGTCGGCAAAATCACATTCCGTTTTTTCAATGTAATTCAATGTATTCAAAGACGGATAAAAATATCTTCTTGGATAAATCTGTTGGTCTTCTAATGCTTTTTTTACTTTCAATAACTTTTCTTCTGAATCAAAAATAACAGGGTAATAGGCATAATTATATTCAAAGTTACCCGCCATTGCTTCTGGCCTTATAATTTTCCCTATTAAAAGTGAGTCATACATCTCGCTCACTTCTTTTCTTCTTTTAATTATTGATTCAAGATTTGGTAAAACACAAAGTCCCATGGCTGCATGAAACTCGGAATTTTTGGCATTGATTCCCATCGAAAAGTAATCATCGTTCACATGGCCAAAACTTCTATAAAGGCTTATTTTTTTAGCATATTCATCATTATCAGTAATAATACAACCGCCTTCAATGGTATGGAAAACTTTTGTAGCATGAAAACTACACGTAGATATATCTCCAAAACTCAGAAGGGATTTTCCAGCTATACTAACACCAAAGGCATGGGCGGCGTCGTAAATCAATTTGAGGTTATGCTTTTGGGCAATATTTTGTAAGGCATCTAGTTTGCAAGGATTTCCAAACACGTGGGTTGCAATGATGGCTTGCGTGTTTTCATTAATGGCTTGCTCTACTTTTAGAGGATCTATGCAATAATCTGTGCTTAAAATATCTGCCATAACTGGCTTACAGTTTTCCCAAAGTGGGGCAGTTGCGGTTGCACAATACGAAAAAGGCGTAGTAATTACCTCCTTGGTTATTCCTAAAACTTTAAGGGCTAATTGGATTACAATTGTTCCGTTGGTACAGAAAAACAAATGTTTAACACCCAAAAATTCTTTTAATTTTTCTTCTAATTCTCTAACCAGTGGCCCATTGTTGGTTACCTGTCCTCTTTGCCAAATCTCGGCTACGTATTTTTGGTAGTCTTCAATTGGGGGTAAATATGTTTTGGTAACATGAATCATTGCGGCTGAATATTTTAAGAAAGAATATCAATATGTTGAATCGGAAATTTTAGAAGTTCGGTTGGTCTAATTGCCCCAGGCCATTTACCGTACCAACCTGTTCCTTCTCGGTAGTCTTCAACATCAAAAATAATTAATTCAGGAAACTCATGCAAAACTGTTGAGGTATCTTTAACAATCATTAGCGAAACCGAATAGCTACCATCATTTAAGAAATTCCCAGGAACATTTAATTCAGCACTAATAATACCAGCTTCAAAGGGAGTCGATTTTGTGCCAACATTAAAGATGGTTTCACCCGTCATTGAGTTTAAGTGCAAACTAAGATTAAGAGCGGCTTTGGGCAAATAATTGTAAAATTCTATTTTGATTTTTATTGGCGTTCTAACATCAATTCCCGTTTGTTCATCTGAAACAAATTTTGGTAAAATACTAATTGATTTCAGCCGAACCATTTCATTTCCAGGGGCTAACTTCGGATTTTCCCAGTGTTGCTCCAGTGCCGTTTTAGAAATTTTACTCATATAACTTCCAATCACATGAGAGGTATCGCCATATTCTATCATTCTGCCTTTTTGCATAAAGATAGATTTGTTACAAAGCCCTTGAACGGCTGTCATGTTGTGGCTTACAAATATTAATGTTCGCCCGCTTTTAGAAACATCTTCCATTTTTCCGATACTTTTTTTCTGAAACTCTGCATCGCCAACGGCCAACACTTCATCAACTATTAATATTTCAGGTTCTAGATGTGCAGCAATGGCAAAACCAAGCCTAACGTACATTCCTGATGAATACCTTTTTACAGGCGTGTCTAAAAACTTTTCAATACCTCCAAAAGCTACAATCTCATCAAATTGTTTAGTGATTTCGCTTTTTTTCATTCCCAAAATTGCACCATTGAGATACACATTTTCACGGCCAGTCAGTTCAGGGTGAAAACCTGTACCAACTTCTAACAAACTAGCCACCCTACCTTTCAGTGTTACCTTGCCGTGGGTAGGTTCTGTAATTCTGCTTAAAACCTTCAAAAGGGTCGATTTCCCAGCACCATTCGAGCCAATAATACCCATTCTATCCCCAGCTTCGATTTCAAAAGAGACGTCTTTCAAAGCCCAAAACTCTTCTTTGGTAGTTATTTCTCCTGCAATTTCTTTCCTATATTTACTCGATGAAAGCGATTTGAGGTAGTGCATCAACACATCTCTATAACCAACAGAACCTGTAGTCTTTTTTTTATGGTCGATAAGGTATCTTTTTGAAAGACTTTCGGCTTGAATGACAGACATTATTTAGGCTTAATATTTTTTGATTGGTTTCTTTTGTTATAAATATTGAAATTCATTCGTAAAAAGGCAAAATCAATCTATATTTTGAAAATGTGTAATAAACTGATAATTAGATAGATAACTCCTGTCTTCTTTCTTCTCAACACTACCTCCTTACTTAAATATAATCTACGAATGTATTTTCTTTTTTTCTAAAATAATAAATTGAAAAGTAGGTTGCAATACTTATCAAACAAACTGAAGGAATAAAACTTTCCCATCTAAATTCCATTGAGGCAGGGGCTAATGACCATCTAAAGCCATCGATTAGGCCAACAAGGGGATTCAAACAATAAATATCATACCACCAATAACCTTGGATTTTGAGCGTCGTATAGTTTACAGGGCAAGCAAAATATCCAAACTGAATTAGAAAAGGTGTGATTTGAGAAAAATCTCTAAACTTTACATTGAGAACTGCAAGGATTAACCCAAAACCGAAAGCTGCAAAATAGCCCAAGATTAAGAAAAAGGGCAAGAAAACAATATGCCAACTTAAACTAAAACCGCTACGAAACCAGTAGTAAATCATAATCGGAATCAAGAAACTAAATCCAATTAAGAAATCAACGAAACTTACAAAAACAGAACTAATCGAAATAATCAATCTTGGAAAATAGACCTTTGAGATTAGATTAGCATTATGAACAATGCTATTGTTGATGCTTTGAAGGGAATTAGAAAAAAAATTCCAAATCAATGTTCCTGAATATATAGTAATTAATATAGGTACGCCAGGTTCGGGGGGTAGTCCTGCAATTTTGTTAAAAACAAAAAAGCCGACCGCCATATTAGATAATGGCCTAACAATACTCCACGCTATCCCTATTACAGTTTGTTTGTACCGAACCGTTACGTCTCGCATGGCCAAAATCCACATCAATTCCTTGAATTTCCAGATTTCGCTCCAGTAATATTTTTGGGTACGACCAGCCTCTATTATTGTGGACTTAGAATAGTCTATTTTCATTAAAAGCGTTTTTTTAAAACTATGAGTTGAGAATACCTTTTACGGCATTTCTAACAAACAAAAAGAAAAGTGCCAACACGAAGCCAATAATAATACCTGCCTTCACACTTTTATACATGGTGTATTCTGATTTTCTAAGGGGCAAAATAGGGGCAGAGATTATGGTAACCAAGGGTGTTTCTCTAATCAAAGAAAAGCGGATTGCCTCTAAATTTTGCACTGCCGAAAAGTAAAGGCTACCAACCAGCGAAGAATTTCTTGCCATTCTTTGTTGAATAACCATGGCCTGTTGAGCTACAACATTTTGGTTAGCGTCTTGATACCTAGCTATTTGGCTATCCATTCCAGACATTACCCTCGACAATGAATCAACTCTGTTTTTGGCAGTTCTTAAAACTTCTCTTGTTTTCTTGGTCGTAGTTTCCTTATAATAGTCTGTAACGTTTTCGATTAAAATTTCAATCCAAAGTTTTGCAAGTGCTTCGTCTTGCATATCGCATTTAAGAATAATAAACGAGGACTTTGGGTTGTTTTTATCGAATTGAGTTTCTTCCAAAATTTTAGAATAAATTCCCATTAATGCTACGTTTTCCATCAACGAAAACTGTTCTCTTGGTTTTTTATTCGTAAACCTGATTTTTTTTAGTTTTTCTTCTTTTTCCCACTCTTCGTCCAAAATTCCGCTGTGTTCAATATAATGATTTACGAAAATCTGTTTCTTACCTTTAATGGTTACCTCGTTTAATAGGGTTCTTTCTAGCATTGGTCTCGACCTTACCAATTCAATAAAGTTTTGTCCGCTAAATAATCCCCCAGCTTCGGCACCACCTCCACCAAAACCAAAAGCGGAAGCTAAATCCGATATTCCAGATGCACCGCCACCTTGTTGGCCACCGTCTAGGTTGAAAGTGAGGTAGGCTTGATAACGAGGTTTTTTGAAATTTTTGAGGTCATAAATCCAACCGATTATGGCTCCCGCTACAATAAAA
>JAYWHL010000312.1:0-3159 GCA_043777715.1 Cytophagaceae bacterium
ATTTTTAGAAAGTGGGAATGTTGTAAGTAAATACTAATATTATGTAACACATTCATTTTCAAATGTATAGACCTTTGTATCGTTGCTATTCTGCAACAAATTAAACAAATATAAACATGAACTTAACAGAATTAAAAGGCAATTGGAACGAAACCAAAGGCAAATTAAAGCAACAGTTTGCCACATTGACAGATGATGATTTATTGTTTGAAGAAGGAAAACAAGATGAACTTTTAGGCAGACTTCAGATTAAATTAGGCATGGGAAAAGAAGAAATCCACAAAATAATTTCGGATTTGTAGGGCTTTTCTTTGCCGCTCTACCAAGCGTATTAAATCAATATTTCAAAATCAATTATCCCATAAAATGAAAAAATCAATTTTAATACTCGCCATTATTGCTTTCGTGAGTTCCTCAATATTTATGAGTTGTAACACTCCTGCCGAGAAAGTTAAAAATGCTGAAAATGCAGTTGTAGAAGCCGATAGTAATCTGATTGTAGCTAACCAAGAATATCAAATTGATATAGAGAATTACAAAAAAGAAACGGCTGATAAAATTGCACAAAACGAAAAGAAAATTGCTGAGTTCAAAGCAAGAGTGAATAAGGAAAAGAAAATCGCTAAGGCAAACTACAAGACGAAAATAGATGAACTGGAACAAAAAAACAGTGATTTAAAGATGAAAATGGAAGACTACAAAGCCGATAGCAAAGAGCAATGGGAGAAGTTCAAAACAGAATTTAATCACGACATGGATAATATCGGAAAAGCCTTCAAAGATTTGAGCATTAAGAATGTAAAAAATAATTAAATATCACATTATCAAGTATTTATATAGTAATTATTATGAAAAAAGTATCATTTTTGATAGCGGCTCTTGTCTTGTTATCTCTCAATTTATACGCCCAAAAAACGACCGATATTTTCCATTTTGGCTTGAAAGCAGGATCAAATTACTCAAACGTTTACGACTCGGAGGGTGAAAAATTTAACGCAAACGGAAAATATGGTTTGGCAGTAGGGGCATTTGCTTCAATCCCTTTGGGTAGTATTTTAGGGTTTCAGCCCGAAGTATTATATTCTGAAAAAGGTTTTAAAGCCACAGGTTCGGTTTTGGGCAATGATTATAACCTTACCCGCACAACGGGCTATATAGATGTTCCACTTTTGTTGGCAATCAAGCCAGCACCTGTGGTTACGTTTTTGGCTGGCCCACAGTTTTCATTTCTTGTGAACGAAAAAAACTCATTTACCTCAAGTACTACCAGTGTTCAACAAGCACAGACATTTAGTAATGATAACGTCCGCAAAAATACACTTTGTTTTACGGGGGGCATAGACTTAAACCTTAGCAATTTTGTAGTTGGTGCAAGGGCTGGTTGGGATGTCCAGAACAACAACGGAGACGGGACTTCTGTAACTCCACGCTACAAAAACGTTTGGTATCAAGCCACAATAGGTTTTAAGATTTTATAAGTTAATTTAGGTATGTTGGGTAAATCCGTCACTACAAATGGCGGATTTTTTTAACATTTCAAACCGTTTAAATCATGGAAAACACAAACACGATTCTTATCATATTCGTTCTAATCGTATTTTTTATCGTTTTAGGAATTGCAACTTATATGCAATTTGAAAAAATGAAGAAAAAGAAATTTAAAGACGAAGAAAATAGCGAAGGCATTTCAAGTATCGTAATTGGCATTGGTGAAACTATTGTCAAAGAATAAAATTATTTTAACAATTTCTAATTAAAAAAATCATGGGAAATTTACTTTACATCATAGCCATAATTCTTATTATTTTCTGGGCAATCGGCTTTGTTGGTTATAGCATGGGTGGGATAATCCATATCCTTTTGGTCATTGCTCTTATTTCAGTGATTTTGAGGGTTATTCGAGGAAAACGACCGCTTTGAAATTCCTACTTTTCGGGATGTTCCTTTAGGGGGTTACCTAGGCGACCCTGTAGTTCACAAACCACTGAAGATGTGTTTCAAGCCAATACCGAGTGTCGGTCAGCACAACCAATTGCCACTCAATTACAAAACGATTGTTATAATTTCTGAAAGGTTTGTTGTGTATCTTGGCGAAAGTTTTTCTTGTTTCATTTTCCAAATTCGCTTTTGGTCTTGAGAGGCAAGTCTAATTTTTTGTTGCCCAAAAATCGCATTTACTTTATCTATCGTTTTCATCAATGGAATATGTTTTGGGTTGGGGCTTTCAAACATATTTTGTTGAATTATTTGAGCAGGCGTGATGTCTTGAACGATTACACCCGCTTTTTTGTAGGCATAACCTTCTTTAAAGATACATTTTAGGGCTTGTATGGCAAACTTTGATATTTCTATGCTTGAGCTAGTGGGAAAAGGCAGTTTTACAACAATATTACGGCTGTATTGGGGTAAATCTTTGCGGTGTCGGTTGGTATAAACAAAAACCATCAACGAATTACAACAAGAATCTTGACGGCGGAGTTTTTCGGCACAAGACACCGCAAAGGTCGAAACCCTTTCACTTATTTGCTCGAAGAGAGTGTAATTGCCTTCAAAAGAACGAGTTGTGGCAATGTTTTTCTTGGCTTGAGGTTCGTCCAAATCCAAAGTTGGGATTCCTTGCAGGTCGTATTTGAGGCGAAGGCCAACAATCGACATTTGTTTTTTTATAAGCTGGTCGTCGAGTTGAGTGAAATCAAAAGCGGTTTTTACGCCCAACAATCCAAGAGCCCTGCTGTGCTGCCTGCCAATTCCCCAAACGTCTTCAATTTTTAACCATTTTAGGGCTTTGAGTCGTTTTTCTTCATTGTCTATAATATATGTCCCTTTGGTTTGTTGGGGGTATTTTTTGGCAATTCTATTGGCCACCTTCGATAATGCCTTGGTGTTGGCCATACCGACACTAATAGGAATCCCAGTCCACTTTTGTACTTTCCTACGCATATCGTCTCCGTAGTCATTAAGATTAAACCGCTCAAAGCCCTCTAATTTCAAAAAACATTCGTCAATACTATACATTTCTATATCAGGGGCATATTCACTTAAAATATTCATTACCCTGTGGCTCATATCGCCATAAAGGGCAAAATTGGCAGAGAACACCTGCACGGCGTTGGCAACAAACATTTTTTCGTACTCAAAGGCCAATGCTCCCATCGGAAT
>JAYWHL010000313.1:0-3159 GCA_043777715.1 Cytophagaceae bacterium
AAAGTATCAATGAATGAACAAAAACAAGTCATTTTGCAGTTTATTTTCTATTTTTAAATGTTGATTGTTCATTTTAGGATTACCTTCCCCTCAACCAAAACACACCTACCTATCTCATCAAAATAAAATAATCATGAAAAAATACTGGTGCTTTTTGGTTTTGTTTGGGTATAACTTGGCCAAAGCTCAAACGCCTCGTTTTGAAATTGAGCGACTGGTTTTGAATGGTAAGTCCTTGATTATTAACCATAAAAACCCAAGCATTGAGATAAAATTACCGCAAAATCAGCTATTGATAGAGGCCACAAAACTATCCGATTCGTGTGTTTATCTATACCGCTTCCAAAACGAAGCGTGGACGAGTTCGCCTTACCCCGCCGTCAATTTCCATAATTTGGACGGCGGTACATTTTATTTTGAAATAAAAGCCATCAATTCTTATTATGAAACCAAGCCATTAACGCTCGTTATCAACGTTGATGTACCTTTTTGGCAAAAATCTTGGTTTTGGATTTCTGTCATGGTTTATGCTCTGTTTTTGGCAGGAATTATCGCTTATTTTTTTTCGCTTTATAACCTCCGCCAAAAGTTAAAAGTAGAAAGCATTCGCAACCGTATTGCCGCCGACCTTCACGACGAAGTAGGTTCAAACCTCAACGCCATTGCCATTTTTGTAGAATTACTTCGTAAAAAAGCTCCTACCGAATTGGGCGATATTTTGGATAAAATTAGAAAAAATTCTACCGAATCAGTGCAATTGATGCAAGATACGGTATGGGCTATCCAATCAAAAAATGATAGTTTTCAGGTACTTATTGATAAAATAAAAAGCAATTCTGCCTTGGTTTTATCTGCTAAAAACATTTCTTTATCGTTTGATAATCAGGCATATAACTCAAAAATAAGCCTCTCGATGGGGCAACGAAAAAACATTTATTTGATTGTAAAAGAAGCCATCAACAATATTGTTAAACATTCAAACGCCACGAAAGTGAGTATCATATTAAACGTGATGAATGAAAAGTTAAATATCATGATTGCAGACAATGGGCAAGGTTTTGAACCTTCTCAAATTTTTGAGGGTAACGGCTTATACAATTTTGAAAGTAGGGCAAAGGCCGAAGAAATTCAGTTACAAATTGATTCAAAAATTGGTGCAGGTACAACCATAACGTTAGGCATAACCTTGGCTTGATATCCCCAAAATTGGGGATATTTTGTTTCAAGCTCCATCACTACTTTTGCCGTATAATAAGTATTGGTAGGAAAAACAGCGTACTTTTATAAATTTGAGGGCTATGATACGAGTGATACTATTTGAAGACAATAAAAACCTACGAGAGAGCCTTTCGCTTTATTTGGCGAGTGTCGATGGGCTTTGGTTGGCAGGTGCGTTTTCCGATGCTCGCAATGCCCTTTGGGCTGTCAAAAAACACCAGCCCGACGTGGTGCTGATGGATATTCAGATGCCCCATGTAAGCGGATTGGAGGCTACCATAGACATCAAAAAACTATATCCAACCACCAAAGTACTTATTCAGACGGTGTTTGAAGACGATGAACGTATATTTCAGGCAATTTGCAGCGGAGCAAGTGGGTATATTATTAAAAGTCCGAACCCTGAGTTGTACGTGCAGGCCATCAACGATGTTTATACGAGTGGCTCGCACCTTAGCCCGAGCATAGCGGCGAGGGTTTTGGCTATGTTTCAGAACCAAAACACCCAAGCACATCAAACTTTTGTGCAGCTTACCCAACGAGAAAAAGAAGTGCTGGGCTGTATGGTAAAAGGCATGAGTTACAAAATGATTGCCGATGCCTGCGATATTAGTTTTAGCACCGTACATAGCCACGTAAAACATATTTACGAAAAACTCCACGTCAATTCAGCCTCCGAGGCAGTCGTAAAGGCTTTGAAATGGAAGTTGGTGTAGGGATATATCTTAAATTTTGATTACATCAACAATTGAACAGTACCTATCAAATTTATCATCGGCAGTGATTAGAGTTAAATCATTGGCGAATGCTGTTGAAAGAATATATCTGTCGAATGGGTCACGGTGGTCATCAAAAAAAGGAATCTGTTGGTATGAGAAAATTTGCTGATTGGTTATAGGGAGAATATCAAATCCATCATTAATCAAAGCATCGGCGAAGGCTTCAATACTGATAATAAAATTAGGCAGTTTACCAATTTTAAGTTTTATCGACAATTCAATAAGGCTAAACTGGCTAACTAAAATATCGTTTTGAGAATCTTCCAAAATAATTTTTACCCTGCTAGTGAGCCGTGGATTATTTTCTTTAGCCCAAATGGCAATTTGAGTATCCATAAGGTAACGCATCAGCACATATAATCTTTAAGATCATCGAGGGGTTCATTAAAATCATCAGGTATAGCTATTTGGCCTTCCAAGCCCCCCAAACGCTTCTTTGATGATTTGAGAACGAGTTCGGATTCGTTAATAAAAGTGATGATAACTTTTGATTTTTTGATAGTTGGTGGTGTTTCAAGCAATATAAATTGCCCATTTTCAAAGACCCCATTGATTGATGTGTGCATGACTTTAATATTTAGATACAAAGATAGGAAATTTCTATAATTCCAAACACTTGCCATTAGTACTCATCAATTCAGCCTCCGAGGCAGTCGTAAAGGCTTTGAAATGGAAGTTAGTGTAATCGCTAATCGTTTTTTAATCATATTTTCAACCTATTTAATTCAAATAAATTATGTCATCTATTTTCAGAAGTAACGGCTTATCAAAACAGATAGGCGATGCAACAGATTTAAAAAACAGAATTACTTTTTTAAAGAAACGGTTTCGTCGTCTCAGAGGCAACCGCCCAGGGCTTACCACAGGTATATTTTTGGGCGTAGAGGCTTTAGAAGATTTATTACGAGGGCTAAAAAGTGGCCATTACGATGGCTTACAGATTTGTTATGGGCAGAATGAGCTGAACAATCTGGTACTGATTGCAAGAGAAGTAACATTCGATACTTCTGAAAGTGATCAATCTCAAATTATTCAGCATAGAGGCTCTATCTATACCTCGACCCAATCAATTTTTCTGGGGGCTGTCGTGGCAACCGAACCACCCGTTGCCGAATGTCCTCCCTTAAAAATTTGCAATGCAGATGAATGATTACTTTTGGCA
>JAYWHL010000314.1:0-3153 GCA_043777715.1 Cytophagaceae bacterium
TCGTTGGGCAAATACCAAACAACCTACGAACTTTTAGAAGATTATCGCAAAAAAAACACCTTTGCTACTTGGCTTTGGCTCAATTCTGTCCGAAAATTAAGCATCGGAATTAGCTCTATTATCAATATGTTTTCGCCTGAAGTAGTGGTGCTTGGCGGTGGGATTACCCAAGCCGATTCTGATTTGTTTGACCCCCTAAACGATTTTTTAGACCTATACGAATGGCGTATCAAACAACAAAAAATTCCAGTTCTTCAAGCACAATTTGGCGACATGGCAGGGGCTATTGGTGCAGCAGGTTTTGCACAAACTTTTGGTACAAATTGATGCTTATTAAATTTTCTTAAAATTCTCAAAAAAATGAACGTTATTCAAGATTACTTAAAAAAATGTGAAGGAATAATTGCCACTGTGTCACAACAAGAACAAGCCATTGCGGCAAGTGCTAAACTGTTTGCCGATAGTATTTTGGCTGGTCGCATGGTTCATGTTTTTGGAAGTGGGCATAGCCGAATAATGGTCGAAGAAATGTGGCCGAGGTATGGTTCTTTCCCTGGCTTTAACCCAATCGTTGAACTTTCGCTTACTTTTCATAACCTCGTGGTGGGGGCAAATGGGCAACGTCAGGCCATGTTTTTAGAAAATGTTTCGGGATTGGCTGATAAAATTTTAAGAAATTTCGATATTTCTAATCTCGATTCCGCCCTTATTATTTCCTCGTCGGGGTGTAATATTGTGCCTATTGAAATGGCCGAAATTTTCCAGTCTAAGGGTATAAAGGTAGTAGGATTAATTTCAAAACTACATTCCGATGCGAGTACTTCTAAACAAAAAGACGGCAAAAAACTTAGCGATTTTTCTGATATTATTTTAGATACTGGCGCCCCCATTGGCGATGCCATGGTGCATATCCCCAACCTAGAAACGCCTGTTTCCCCAGGCAGTACGGTTGGTGGTATTTTGTTGATAAACAGCATAAAAGCCGAAGTTGCCAAATTGCTGACACTTGCTGGCCGTCCTCCAAAAGTATTAACGGCAGGAATTTTGGTGGGCAACGAAAAAGCAACTCAACTGTTTGAAGCCGCCTACGACGAACACGCCCACCGCATCGCCAAGATGTATGCACACAACGGCATACCATCGTATGTATCTGAAAAAGAGTGATTTATGAAATTTTAATAATCCGTTTCCGTAGTTGGTAGCTCACCAAACACCTTTGCGAAAGCAATATTCTTATACAAATTTCTGCGTTTTTGCTTTACCTTTTATGGAATTGTCCCGCACTAAAATCAAAAAACTCATTTACTCTAAACCTATTATGAAATCATTTTTACTTTTTTTGTTTTTATTCTTAAACTTTAATACCCTTTTAGTAGCACAAATTGGCCCTAAAAGAGGGCCAGAAAAACCTCCTATAAACCTTGCTGAACTCAAAACAAAATTGATGTTTATAATGAGAGACCAACAGAAACCAGGGCTTTTGTTGAGCATCGTTCAAGGCGATTCTGTATTGTATGATACAGGGCTTGGTTTTTATAACAACGAAAAATACCAGCGAGTTGATAGCCACAAGTTGTTCAGAATGGGGTCTATTACCAAAACTTTTAATAGTTTGGCCATTCTGAAATTGGTGGCAGATGGAAAGTTAAAACTAAGCGATGAACTCAAGAAAATAGCCCCAGAAATTCCTTTTAACAACCCTTGGGAAGCCACTCACCCCGTGCGGGTAATTAATTTGTTAGAACATACGGCTGGTTTTGACGATATGCACTTCAACGCCATTTACAATACATCAAACCAAGACCCAAAGGGTTTAGAGGCCGTAAAAGTTTTTTCAAAATCATTAACAAGCAGATGGCAACCTGGGCAGCGAATGGCATATTCTAACCCAGGCTTTGTGATTACGGGGTATTTGATTGAGAAGTTTTCGGGAAAGGCTTGGGATAGTTACATCAAAGAGCAGATTTTATTGCCCTTGGGCATGACCCACACCAATTTTAATTTAAGGATAGACGACCAAAAAAATTATGCCCACGGCTACAAAAGAGAAGGAAACGGGTACGTTAAAATTCCGTTTTATCCAATTTATAGCGGCGCCGACGGTTCGCTCAATTCTTGTGGCGAAGACATGGCCAAATTTATTCAATTTTTCTTAAACGACTGGAAAATTGACGGCAAACCTTGGCTTCCCAAATCGGTTTTGGACGATATGGAAACATCGCACAGTACTTTGGCCGCCCAAAAAGGCATGAAAAACGGCTACGGCTTGGCCAATTATGTGAGTGGCCACGGAGCAAAAGTGATTTTTCATGGCCACGACGGCGGAATAGACGGTTTTACATCAAGTTTTATGTATAACCGAGATGAAAAAATTGGTTTCGCTATTTCTAATAATAGTGGTACAAACAACGACAAAATAAAAGAGGTTTTGATGAATTATCTAACCGCACATCTACCAAAACCTAAGCCCATTAGTCTGAAAATAGATAGTAAAAGCATAGAACCCTATCTTGGGCATTATCAGTTTATGAGTCCTCGAAACGAAATTTTAGGTTTTGTAGAGCGGCTTTTCAATGGCCAAAGCTATGAAATAGCAGGAAATAATTTAATGGAAATTCAGACCTTTGGCAATGCCGACACGTTGGTACAGGTTGATAAAAAACTATTTAGAAAGAAAAACTATAACCTAGCCACTAGACTTTTTACAGAAAATGAAGACGGAGAAAAAGTATTGATGAAAGAAGGCGATTATTACCAAAAAGTAAACGTGGTTTGGCTTCGTTTTCAACAAATTATGCTAATTCTGTCTGTTTTGGCTGTTTTGATTGCACTATTTTCTGGGATAATTTGGCTGATTATGGCACTCGCCAAAAACCTTTCATGGTCAAAACTTAACCTACGAATCGTTCCATTTTTGGCATCTTTTTGTTTAGTGTCAGCGGTTTTTCCTTTTACGCATTTAGTAGAAAATTTAACCGAGGGCAACACCATCAATGGCTATGCTATCGTATTGTTTTTGGGTACTTTGGGCTTTGGTATTTTGGCCTTTTTGAATATTTTTGTTTTAACAAAAACGTGGAAAAACCTTAATAATAAGTGGCTAAAAGCCTATTTACTAACTACTTGTGTTTTATTAACTTATCTAGCCACCTT
>JAYWHL010000315.1:0-8705 GCA_043777715.1 Cytophagaceae bacterium
AATTTTGTGAATTGGAATTGTACTTTTGGCTCAAAAACGCCACAAAGTCAGCCACTTCTAGTTGAACATGAATGGGTAAGGCATCAATAGCATGGTATAATTGGAGATTACTCATTTTTAACTTTGGATTTTAAGATAGCAAAATTTGATTTTTAAAGTGATTTTTCAATCGTTGGTCATGTGTTACGATTATCAAACTGGCATTAGCATCTACTACTTGATTTTTAAGTAATTCAATTACCTTTTCACAGTTTTCATCATCTAAACTTGAGGTAGGTTCGTCTGCCAATATCAAAGACGGACGATTCATTAAGGCCCTTGCAATCCCTATCCTTTGTTGCTCTCCCAAACTACATTCGCTTGTTTTTTTGTTCAATAAATTTGCTATTCCAAGCATTTCAGAAAGTTCCTGTAATCGCTCAATGGACAACTTTTTATTTGCTAAATAATTGGCCATCAATAAATTATCTTTTACTGATAAAGCTGAAACAAAATGCGGACGTTGATAAATAACGCCAATTTTTTGAGACCTTAGCTTTGCCGAATCCGCCACCGAAAGTGAAGTTAGGTTTTCTTGGTCTAATACAATTTCTCCAGCTTCCGCCTTCAAAAGCAAAGCTAATAAATGTAAAAAAGTGGTTTTCCCTTTTCCTGAATTACCCAAAACCAATAAGGTATCGCCCTTGGCACAACTGAAATCAGGAAAACTAAAAGATACTTGCGAATTATAAGAAAAACGCAAATTTTGACTTTGAATCATAGTACATTTTTTTAACAAATATACAAAATGAATCAAAAGAAAGAGATATTGATAAAAAACCAATACTAAAAAGTACGATAACTAAATTGAAGTATTGATTTTGAACTATTAGTCTATCAACTTTGTAGTCTAATAAATAATACTTCAACAATTAAAATAAAAATAACCATGTCATTACGATTAGGAGATATTGCTCCAGACTTTACTGCCAACACAACCAAAGGGCAAATAAATTTTCACGAATGGATAGGCTCAAACTGGGCTATGTTGTTTTCTCATCCTGCCGACTTTACGCCCGTTTGCACGACCGAACTTGGCAAAACAGCTTTATTACAAGGCGAATTTGATAAAAGAGGTGTCAAAACCATTGCGGTTTCGGTAGATGATATCGATTCTCATCACAAATGGGTACCTGATATTGAGGAAGTTAATAACGTAAAAATGAATTTCCCAATCATTGCCGATGAAAACAAAACAGTTGCTAATCTGTATGATATGATTCACCCCAATGCTTCTGAAAAGGCAACCGTTCGTTCGGTGTTTATCATTGGTCCTGATAAAAAAATTAAACTCACCCTAACGTACCCTGCTTCAACGGGTCGTAATTTTACGGAATTATTGAGGGTTATCGATTCCCTCCAACTTACGGCAAATTATCAGGTAGCAACACCCGCCGACTGGGTTAATGGGCAAGATGTTATCGTTACGCCTGCGGTATCGAACGATAGTTTGGCAGAAAAATTTCCGAAAGGCGTAACTTTTGTAAAACCCTATTTGAGAGTAACCCCACAGCCTAATCTATAAAGGAAAAAAAAATTAGGGGAGAGAACATAACGAGATTTGACAACAACAAGCCCAAAGGGTGTTTGTGAATTGTCAAATCTTTTTTTTAGGGTAAAAAAAACGTAAATTTGTGTGATGAATACAACATTTAGCCCACTTCTATTTTATAAAAATAATAAAAAAAGTATTTTTATATGCTTGTTCTTGTTGTTAGGGATTTACTTTTTAAATAGAAAATCAAATCCAAATCACTGGCAAATGATTAAAAAAGTGGGCATTAGAGTACCAACAAAATTTGAAGTGCATGGTATCGATGTTTCGCATCATCAGGGAAAAATAAATTGGGAAAAGGTAGCTAAATTGAATTTATTTGAGACTACAAAAATATCATTTGCCTATATCAAAGCCACAGAAGGAGCAACTTTGAATGATGATAATTTTGACAGAAATTGGAAAGAATGCCAAAAAATAGGTTTAATGAAAGGAGCATATCACTTTTACTTTCCATGGAAAGACCCCGTCAAACAAGCAAATAATTTCGTAAATGCCGTCCCAAAACAAAAAAATTGCCTCCCTCCCGTTTTAGATTTTGAGCAAGATGCCAACATTGGAAGCGACAAAATGATTGAAAACATCAGCACTTGGCTAAATTTAGTAGAAAAACACTACCAAAAAAAACCAATCATCTACACAAATTATCATTTTTATAAAAAATATTTTAAAGATAATTTTGAGGATTATCCTTTGTGGATAGCCGATTATTCCAATCAAGAAATCGTTAATATTCCAAAAAATAGACTTCTGTTTTGGCAACATAGCAGGGCTGGAACGGTAAGTGGCATCAACGAAAAAGTAGATTTTAATGTTTTTGTTGGAAGTTTGTCAGATTTAGAAGAATTATGATTTTATAGGGTTTAGAAGGCAAGAAATGTAAAAAAATGAAGACCTAAGGAAGTGTTAGATGTTTTGAAAATTAGTAATAACCAAAAATAGAACTCGAAAAATGTTACCCACTATAAATTTTGATAAAACCAATAGTTTTAAGGCTTTAGATACTCATTATCAAGCAAATAAAGACCTACAACTGAGCGATTTATTCGCTAAAAACCCAAATCGATTTAAAGATTTTTCAATTCAATTTGAAGATACTTTGATTGATTATTCAAAAAATCATCTGACCTCCACTACAAAAACGATTTTACTAGATTTAGCCAAAGAATGTAAATTAGATGAGGCTATTAAAATGATGTTTGCGGGCGAAGCCATTAACCAAACAGAAAACAGGGCTGTGCTGCACGTGGCTTTAAGGAATCGTTCAAACACGCCAATTTTTGTAGAGGGTAAAGATATTATGCCCAGTATAAACGAAGTACTTGAAAAAATGAAGGTTTTTTCGGAGAAACTTATCAGTGGAGATTGGAAAGGATATACCAACAAAAGCATTACCGATGTTGTAAATATTGGCATAGGTGGGTCAGATTTAGGCCCAGTGATGGTTACAGAAGCCTTAAAATCCTATAAAAATCATTTGAATTTACATTTTGTTTCTAATGTGGACGGTAGCCATATTGCAGAGGTTTTCAAGAAAATAAATCCAGAAACTACGCTTTTTATTATTGCTTCAAAAACATTTACCACCCAAGAAACCATGGCCAATGCCCAAAGTGCAAGGGCTTGGTTTTTGGAACAGGCTGGTAATGAAGACTTTATCAAAAAACATTTTGTTGCGGTTTCTACCAACGAAAACCAAGTAAGCAAATTTGGAATAGACCCTGCCAATATGTTTGGTTTTTGGGATTGGGTGGGTGGACGATATTCGTTGTGGTCGGCCATAGGGCTTTCTATCGTTTGTTCGGTTGGGTATCAAAATTTTATTGAGTTGTTGGAAGGAGCGAACGCCATGGACGAGCATTTTAGAGACTCAAATTTTGAAGAAAATATCCCTGTGCTATTGGCATTGATTGGAATTTGGTACAATAATTTTTACGGGGCTGAATCCCAAGCCATTTTGCCTTATGACCAGTATATGCACCGATTCGCAGCCTATTTTCAACAAGGTGATATGGAATCGAACGGAAAATCTATTAATAGAAACGGAGAAAATATTGATTATCAAACAGGGCCAATTATATGGGGAGAGCCAGGCACCAATGGCCAACACGCTTTTTATCAATTGATTCACCAAGGTACAAAATTGATTCCTGCTGATTTTCTAGCACCTGCCCAAAGCCAGAACCCCTTGGGCAGTCATCATCAATTATTGATGTCTAATTTCTTTGCACAAACCGAGGCTTTGATGAATGGAAAAAGCCTTGAAACGGTTTTGGACGAACTAAGAAAAGCTGGAAAAAGTGAAGAAGAAATTGCCAAAATAGCCCCCTTCAAAGTGTTTAAAGGTAACCGACCAACCAACTCCATTTTATTCAAAAAACTGACTCCTAGAACATTAGGAAGTTTGTTGGCTATGTACGAACACAAAATTTATGTTCAGGGAATTATTTGGAATGTTTTTAGTTTTGACCAATGGGGTGTAGAATTAGGCAAACAATTGGCCAACACTATTTTGCCCGAATTGTCAGACTCAAACGACATCAATAGCCACGATAGTTCTACGAATGGTTTGATAAATGCTTATAAAGCAATGAGGTAGGATTAATTTATCGCCACTTTCTGAATACTGGGACAATTCTGCAAAACAGAGCATAACACAGAGATTTGTCTAAGGATATTGCTTTCGCAAAGGTGTTTGGTAAGCCACCAACCACGGAAAAGGGGCATTTTCAAAAGCCGTCGCACGGATGGGTGAATGTGGGAATTGTTCAATACTTAGGCCACTTTTTTAACAAAAAATAGCCATTTAAAATGTTTGATTTCGTAAAAAAATAAACATCAATACCATTTACAATGTGTTTTAATCAAAAAATTGTAACTTTAATAAATTTTTAACGAGAATCAACGAAACAAAACATAAACATGACACAAAACATCACACTTTTATTCATCGGTAGCTTAGGCACTGGCGAATTGATTTTAATAGGCTTGGTAGTTTTATTATTGTTTGGCGGTAAAAAATTGCCAGAATTAATGAAAGGCTTAGGTAAAGGAATCAAAGAATTTAAAGAAGCACAAAAAGACATTACTTCTGAAATTCAAAAAGGAATGGACGATAAGTAGTCCTCATTTCAGATTCAGAAAAATTTTTTGAACTACAAACCGCATAGCATGAACCCCTCGTGCTATGCTTTGTTTTTTTTATACACATTATGGTTGAAAAATATTTTACATTATCAGAAATACAGTCCGATTTGAAGCAAGGTCGTATTTCTTGTTCAGTTTTAGTAAACGAATATCTAAAAAACATTAAAGATAGAAACCAAGAATTAAATGTTTTCTTGGAGGTTTTTGAAGAAGAAGTCCAACAAAAAGCCAAAGAAATTGATACAAAAATTTCAAAGGGCAATGCTGGGAAACTCGCAGGGTTGGTTATTGGCATCAAGGATATTTTATGTTACAAAAACCATAAATGTTCGGCAGGAAGTAAAATTTTAGAAGGTTTTGAGTCTCAATTTACCGCCACAGCCATTCAGAGGCTCATTGATGAAGACGTAATTATAATTGGCCGTCAAAATTGTGATGAATTTGGCATGGGCTCTACCAACGAAAATTCAGCATACAATGCTTGTAAAAATGCAAGTGATACCCAAAAAGTTGCAGGGGGAAGTTCGGGAGGGTCGGCGGTGGCAGTACAAGCCAATATGTGTCATTTATCAATCGGGTCTGACACTGGAGGGTCGGTTAGGTTACCCGCTGGCTATTGTGGCGTAGTGGGCTTTAAGCCAAGTTATGGACGAATTTCCCGTTGGGGACTCATTGCTTATGCTTCATCGTTTGATTGCATCGGGACATTGGCCAAGTCTAGCCAAGATACCGCCTTGGTTTTGGAGATAATGGCTGGGTCAGACGATAACGATAGTACGGTTTCTGGCTTGGAAGTTCCAAAATATTCTGAAAATTTAGAGATTTTAACAGGGAAAAAATTTAAAATTGCCTATTATCAAGAAAGCCTAAAAGAAGGACTAAACCCAGAAGTTGAAGCAGCCTTTAAGCTGAAAATCAATCAGTTACAAACGCAAGGACATGAAGTAACTGCCGTTGATTTTCCGTTGATAAAAGCCCTCTTGCCTACTTATTATGTCCTTACAACCGCCGAAGTAAGTTCTAATCTAAATCGTTTTGATGGCATTAAGTATGGTCATCGGTCTTCTAATGCTACCGATTTGATTTCACATTACAAAAAAACACGCTCTGAAGCCCTAGGTTTTGAAGCCCAAAAACGAATTATGTTGGGGACTTTTGTGCTTTCGGCAAATTATTATGACGCCTATTATACCAAAGCACAAAGGGTTAGGCGTTTACTTAAAGAACACACCAATCAATTGTTTAATGATTATGATTTTATAATTTCCCCAACCTCGGCCAATACGGCTCCGAGTTTAGGTGTAAAATCAGATAATCCGATTGCCATGTACCTAACAGACCTCTTTACGGTGCAAGCCAATGTGGTAGGTTGCACGGCAATAGCCATTCCAAACGGAAAAGATACTAAAAATATGCCGATTGGTTTTCAAATCATGGCCAATACGTTTGAAGAAGAAAAACTTTTGGCCTTTGCCAATTACATAGAACAACTCCCTAATTATGAGCAAAATCATTAGTATTTATTTCGCTTTTTTATTGATTCCTAGCCTTGGATATAGCCAAACGGAATCTTCAAAAATAACAACTTCCCAGCACGACTCTACTTCTGCTGATACGCTTCAGGTATATACAATCGAAGAATTTCCAACCATCGATTCCGAACAAGTGAGAACAAGAATGAAAGCATTGGAAAAATCAATTCCATTAACCTATAACCCTATCACCCATCAGTTTGTAGAGTTTTTTACGTTCAGAAAACCATCATTCACAAAAACAATGTTGGAAAAAATGAGTGTTTATTTTCCAATTTATGAAGAAATGCTCAAAAAATATAACCTACCTGATGAATTAAAATATTTATCCATGATAGAATCGGCCTTGAATCCCAAGGCCATTTCTTATGCTGGAGCTGCGGGTTTATGGCAATTTATGCCCAGAACTGCTACCCTAGATTTTGGATTGAGAATAGACGAATATGTGGACGAACGCTTTGACCCTTATAAATCGACAGAGGCAGCTTGCAAGTATATGAGGCAATTATACAATATTTTCGGAGACTGGGAACTGGTGTTGGCAGCTTACAATACGGGCCCAGGCAATGTAAAAAGAGCCATCAGGAGGTCGGGGAATCAGACCAGTTTTTATGGTATTTATAACAACCTTCACAAACAAACTCGTGGCTATGTGCCGCAGTACGTGGCGATGGTTTATATGATAAATCATGCCGCCGACCATGAAATATTTGCCGAAAACATTGAACAAAAAGTACCTTTTGATACGATTCACGTAAATAGTTATTTTGACTTAGAAAAATTTTCTACTTATGCAGGGATAGATTTTGAAATTTTTCAGAAATTAAATCCTCAATTATTGAAGAAAAACCTCCCTTCTTGGACAAGAAATTTCCCAGTAAGAGTTCCCCAAGAATCAAAAGCAAGCATTACCGCAAACTGGAGCATGATTTTAGATTCGGTAAGTCGTCAGCCAAACGCCCCTGTTTTGTTGGCCAATAATGGTTTAGAAACGATGGAGATTGAACTTGAAAACGAGCAAAAAGTAGCGATTGATGATGATATCGAAGATGTAGTATTAAAGAAAAAACCTCGAAAAACGATATACAAGGTCAGAAGAGGCGAAAATCTTTCGGAAATTGCTGAAAAATTTAACGTAGAGGTTTATGATATTAAGATTTGGAACAAACTAAAGAAATCGTCGAGGATAACGGCTGGCCAACGATTAACTATTTATAAAGAACAGGTTGTTTCACAAACGGAAGTATATGCAAAATCTGCAAAGAAGAAGAAATCAAAAGCGGGCGGAAAAGTCTATAAAGTTCAACCTGGGGATACACTTTGGGAAATTTCCCAACAAAAAGGTATTCCATTGGCAAAACTAAAAAAATTGAATGGTATCAAAGGCACTGCCGTTAGGCCAGGCCAACGCATAAAATTAAGTTAGCTATTCTTAATATAATCAATTGAACAACACCAGAAACGTCCTACAAATTATTTTTTGTAGGACGTTTCTCTTAGTATCAATTCGGTATCAACTACAATTTTTTGCGGTAAAAAAACTTCATTTTTATTATTTAACTGATTGATTAACAGTCTTGTAGCTATTCTTCCAATTTCTTCGGTTGGTTGTGCTACCGACGTTAGAGTTGGCGTCATATAAGAAGCGATAGGTTCGTCGTTGAAACCAACAATGGAAACATCTTGGGGCATTCTCAATCCTTTTTTTCTAATGGCTACCATCGCCCCAACCGCCAAACGGTCTGACACTGCAAAAATACCATCTGGTGGATTCGCTAAATCTAGTAATTGATTGGTTAAATAAATAGAGTTTTCATGGCTATAATCTCCATGAACTATCAAAGATTCATCAACACTAATTTCATTTGCCCTCAAAGCCTGCTTGTAACCTTCCAACCGTTGTTCGGTAAGGCCCAAAAAGGCTGGCCCCGCCAAAATGGCAATTCGCTTGCAACCACTTTCAATTAGATGTTGAACGGCTTTTTTAGAGGCCAACACGTTATCAATCACCACTTTAGAAACATCAAGATTCTCAATATCTCTATCAAAAAACACAAGGGGAATCCCTCTACGTATCAATTTGCTAAAGTGGTCATAATTACTGGTTTCTCTTGATACCGACACAATAAAACCATCTACTTGCCCCCTGGCTAAATCTTGAATATTGGTAAGTTCTCTTAAATACGATTCCCTACTTTGGGTTACCAAAACACTATATCCATTCAAAATAGCTTCTTCTTCGATACCATTCACGGCGGTTGCAAAAAAATGATAGCCCATATTTGGCACAATTACCCCGATGGTCTTGGTTCTGCTTTTTACCAAACTCAAAGCCACTTGGTTGGGTTCATAGTCCCATTCGGCAGCCAAATCCAAAACTGCTTTTTTTGTTTTGGGTCTAATATCTGGCAGGTCTCGTAAAGCCCTAGAAA
>JAYWHL010000316.1:0-3135 GCA_043777715.1 Cytophagaceae bacterium
ATTATTTTTACGATGATTTTGTTTGTTTATGGCGAAAG
Organism: Cytophagaceae bacterium; assembly: GCA_043777715.1. Taxonomy (GTDB): domain Bacteria; phylum Bacteroidota; class Bacteroidia; order Cytophagales; family Spirosomataceae; genus JAYWHL01. Next base: position 39 of record JAYWHL010000316.1, read on the forward strand.
TTTTACACCCATTACCGAAACCAAAGGCATTGTTGTAAACGAATTGGGCAAGGAATTAGGTTTGAAAAACGGAGATAAAATACTGAAAATCAACGGAGAAGCTATCAAATATTTTGAAGACATCAGAAGTTCCAAAGCCATGCTAGGCACGGGCAGTTACTACACCATTGACCGTGCTGGCAAAACGATGGACATTCAAATTCCTGATGATTTTATCGAAAAACTTTCTGACGATAAATACCAAGGAGCATTTGTGGCACCAGCCCTTGCCGCAAGGGTCGATTCTGTGATTCCAACGATGACAGCCGCCAAAGCGGGACTAAAACCAGGCGATGTGTTTTTAACGGCCAACGCCAAGCCCCTCAACATGAAGCACGAAGTACAAGAAATAATGCTGGCCAATGCCCAAAAACCAGTTGCGATTAGTGTGTTGAGAGGGGCAGATACCCTCCGTTTGAGCATCACACCCGACAAAGAAGGCAAACTTGGTTTTTATACTTTTCCGAAAGAAGAACTCGTAAAATATAGCTTTGGGCAGTCGCTATCAAAAGGCACAGGCGATGCCTTTAAGGTAGTTTATGACAATGTGAAAGGACTGAAAAAAATATTTTCGGGTAAAGTTCGTGCCGACAAAGCATTGAGTGGACCTTTTGAAATTGCCTCTAAATTTTATGGCGGCGTTTGGATTTGGAAACGCTTTTGGTTTATTACGGGCGTATTGTCTATGGCCTTGGCTTTTATGAATTTATTGCCAATTCCTGCCCTAGACGGCGGCCACACCGTGTTTTTATTGTATGAAATGGTTACAGGAAAAGCCCCATCGGATAAGTTTTTAGAATATTCCCAAAAAATTGGCATGGCCATTTTATTAACCCTCATGGCCTTTGTTATTTTGAATGGAGCTTACAAAACAATTTTCAAGAATTTGTTTTAAAAATTTCGGCTTTCAGCAATCGGTTTTAAAGCATAAAATTCTTTATTTCTTAATGATTAATCAGCATATACTAAAACCCCAAAAGTACCTCCAAAGACTGATTTTCGGATTAGTCATTGGAGGTATTTTGGTATTTGCAACCGCTTTTGCTCATGCCTACCACACCAGCATTACCAAGATAGACTACAATGCCAAAGAACATAGCCTAGAGATTAGTATGAGGGTTTTTACTGATGATTTAGAAAGTGTTTTGAGCCACCAAAACAACAAACAAATTTTTAAAGTAGAAAATAACGACAAAAACGATATAGCCATCGAACGCTACGTTCGCAAATGCTTTAGGTTTTCTAACAACAAAAATCAAGCCATTGATTATCAATACATTGGCAAAGAAAACGAAGGAGAAGCCACTTGGGTTTATTTAGAAATACCCTTTAACGAAAACATTGTAGGTACTAAACTCCAACAAAACGTACTGTTAGATTTTTTTAGCGACCAAGTCAATATCGTGAATGTTACCTACAAAGGCGACCGCAAGTCGTATGTTTTCAAAGCAAAAGAAACCCTACATGAACTGGAGTAAGGAGCTATTTATTACCAACATCAGCCACCCAAAAAATGAACCTTAGTGTAGTTATCATCACGCTTAACGAAGAACATAACCTTGGCCGAACCCTTCAAGCCATTGTGGGCTGGGCTAATGAAATTGTGGTGGTGGACTCAGGTAGTAGCGACAACACCACGGCCATTGCCCAGCAATACGGTTGCAAGGTTATCACGAGGGCCTTTGATGGCGATGGCCCACAAAAACATTTTGGCGTAACACAAACCAGCAACGACTGGGTTTTTGTGCTTGATGCCGACGAAGAGGTATCGCCCGAACTCAAAGCCGAAGTTGATACAATGTTCTCAAAACCAAACGATTACAGTGGTTTTTACGTACCCATTTCTTTGATTTTTTTGGGAAGATTAATGAACTACGGTGCCGAATATAAAATGCCTCATTTGAGATTGTTCAATAAAAAGTATGGCAATTTTAACCATAAATTCGTACATGGCGGAGCGGAAGTATCAGGTCAATTGGGTACTTTCAAGCATCATGTTTTGCATTATAGCTACAAAAATTTGCAAGATTATCTTCAACGATTTAATTATTATACCAGCCGAACTGCCAAAACCATGCACGAACAAGGCAAAAAGAGTAGTATTTGGCAAGTAATTCTTAGGTTTCCGTTTACTTTTTTCAAAGAATATTTTCTTCGGCTCAATGTTCTCAATGGTTATCCAGGCTTTGTTTGGGCAATGCTTTCGGCTATGTATCCCGTTGTGAAATACGCCAAACTTCGAGAATTAAATCAAAACTCATAAAACTCAGAATATGCTTTATTTTTTGATTTTTTTGTTGGCAATTACATTGTTTTTGGTAATTAAATATAGTTTTCTGATTCCTGAAACCAAAGGTATTCCCGTGTTGATGTATCATAAAATTGATACGGTTTTTAAAGATATGCTAACGGTAAGTGTTGATAATTTTGAACAACACATAAAATACCTTAAAGTCTCTAATTATCAAGCCATTACAAGCCAAGAATTAGTTGATTTTATAGAAAAAAAACAGGCCCTTCCCCCTAATCCCGTACTCATTACCTTTGATGACGGCTATGTGAGTAACCTAGAATTGGCCTATCCGATACTCCAAAAATATGGCATGAAAGCCACTATTTTTTTACCAACGGCCTATTTGGGGGGTATGAGTTCTTGGTACGAAGACGGTGCGATGCTCATGACCTGCGAGCAACTCAAAAGCCTTGATGCTCAAACCATTACGTTTGGTTTGCACAGCCACAATCACCCAAGTTTCAAGAATCTTTCTTTGGCCGAAATGCAAACCGAACTAGAAACAAATAAACATCTCCTGACCCAAAACGGCATAGCGTTTTCGCCTGTTTTGGCCTATCCTTATGGCGGTCGTCCTAAGCAAAAAGCATTGGCCGATGCCATGAAAAAAATGTTTCAAGAAATTGGTATTAAAGCCGCTTTTAGGATTGGCAACAAGGTAAATTCCACAGATATAAAAGATCAATACGAGTTAAAACGCATTGATATTCAGGGCAATGACTCGTTTTGGGCATTTAAAACTAAACTTAAAAAAGGGAGGGTAAA
>JAYWHL010000317.1:0-8700 GCA_043777715.1 Cytophagaceae bacterium
TAAGGCTCTTTTTTGTTTTTAAATATCTTGAAAAAATGCAACAATTTAAAGTAGGATTTTTTGAATTTATTTTATAAATATTATCCATTTGGCCATTTAAGGCGTTTTCCTTCTACCGTTCAACGTATTGTTTTTTCCGCTTCTCAAAAAAATATAATATAAACTTTGAACCTATTGAAAGTTTCCGCAGTTTTGTATCTATAAATCAAGTAAAACAATACTCGTGGAAATCAAAGAAAGAATATTGCAAAAAGCCGAAGAGTTGTTTTTTCGTTATGGCGTAAAATCCGTAACGATGGACGACATGGCCAAAGACTTGGGGATTTCTAAAAAAACCATCTATCAACATTTTGCAGATAAAGACGACCTTGTTTTGAATTTTGTCCAAAAACACACCACCCAAGAAAAGTGCGAATATGAGTCAATGGACAAACTGGGGCTAAACACCATTGAAAAATTTTTAAAGGCTTCTGAAAGTATGCGGGCGTCTATGGCTACGATGAACCCATCAATGGTTTTTGAAATCAAAAAGTATCACCCCTTAGCTTGGAAGGTTTTTCATGATTTTTTATACGACTTTGCCCTAGGCTCTATCATAAACGACCTCAAACAGGGTGTGGCAGAAGGTTGGTTTTTGAATGATTTTAATCCCGAAATTTTGGCCAGACTTCGCCTTGAACAAGTAGAATTGGGTTTTGATATACAAATGTTTTCGCCCAACAAATTTAATATGCTCGAAATCCAAGAAAATTTCCTTGTCCATTTTATTAGAGGAATCCTTAGCCCCAAAGGGCATGATTATTTTAACCAACACTTTACCAAAAAATAACTTTAGCCACCCCCAAAAAATAATACTTATGCAAAAAAAGATAAATCAAAAACTACAACTACTCTTGGGACTAATGCTAGTGGTTCAAGCAGTAAAAGGCCAAAGTTATAGCCTAAAAGATGCGGTAGATTATGGTGTAAAAAACCATCAAAACGTAAAAAACTCCATTTTAGATGTTCAGAATGCCGATGCTCGAATTTTAGAAATCAGGGCTTTGGGTTTGCCGCAAGTAAATGGAAACATTGGCTGGACAGATAACCTAAACATTCCGAGGGTGTTTTTACCCGCCAAGACTTTTAACCCCAACGCCGCCGAGGGCGAAGTGATAGCGGCTAAGTTTGGCCTGCAATATGGCGGCCAAGTGGGCATTGGACTTTCACAATTGTTGTTTGACGGTTCGTATTTGTTGGGGCTTAAAGCATCGCAGGTTTACAGAGAATTAGCTCAAAAAAACTTGAATGCCAGCAAAATAGTCATCGCCGAAAACATAACCAAGGCTTATTATACGGTGTTGGTAAACGAAGAACGCATTAAGCTATTGGACATTAATATTGGCCGATTGGATTCGTTACTGAAAGATACCAAGGCATTGAATGTCCAAGGGTTTGTGGAATTGCTAGACGTGCAACGACTTGAAGTTCAGGCTAATAACTTAAAAACCGAACGCCAAAATATTGAACGTTTGCAGGAAATGGGTGTGCTATTGTTGAAATATCAGATGGGGTATTCACTGAAAGAAAATATTACTTTGACCGATAAATTGGCCAGTGTGAAACTAGAGGAGTTGGAAGGAATTGCTATCAACGAGAATTTTAATTACAGCAATCGGATAGAATATTCGGTGTTTGAAACCCAAGAAAAACTGGCCGAGTTAGACGTAAAAAACAATAAGGTGGCCTCGTTGCCAAGGGTTATTTTTACGGGAAACACAGGCTGGAGTACGGGAACTGACAAATTTAACCTTTTTGCTAATCCTTGGTTTAATTCGGCCACGATAGGGCTAGTGGTGCAGGTGCCGATTTTTGATGGTTTTGGGAGAAAATATAAGACCATTCAGGCTCAAAACAATTTGAAGAAACTTCAAGGAAGTATTGGGTTTTTGAAAGAATCTATCGACCTCCAACAAAAAACAGCAGGGATTCAGCTCAAAAATGCGGTAACGAGTTTGCAGGAACAAAAGAAAAACATGGCTTTGGCCAGCGAGGTAATCCGAGTAACCAAAACCAAATATCAGGCGGGTGTTGGCTCTAATATAGAAGTGATTAATGCCGAGGCATCGCTCAAGGAGGCTCAAACCAATTATTTGACGTCGTTGTATAATGCCGTAATCGCAAAGGTGGAATTGGATAAGGCCACAGGGAAGTTGTAGCCCCACCCTAGCCCTCCCCAGTTGGGAGGGGAAAAGCCCCACCCTAACTCTCCCTAATTGGGAGGGGAAAAGCCCCACCCTAGCCCTCCCCAGTTGGGAGGGGACAAAGGCACAAACAGATTAATTTAAAACAAAAACAAAACGATATGAAAATCAAGTACATAGCATTAATTACCCTTGGCGTATTGGGATGTAATAAGCCCACCGACAAGAAAGCCGAATTGGCCGAACTTAGAAAAGAACACAAAGCCCTTGAGGTAAAAATAAAGGCTTTGGAGAAAGAAGTAGGTATTAAAAAAACCGACAACGAGAAGGTTGTAAACATAACGGTTTCGCCGTTGGCGGTTCAAGATTTCAAGCATTTTGTGGAAGCTCAAGGTACAGTCGAAGCCAAAAACAATGTGATGATTCCTGCTCGTTCGCAAGGCACACTCACGGGTGTTTATGTAGTGGAAGGCTCGGCCGTAAAGGCTGGCCAAGTGATTGCAGAACAAGACAATGGCGTTTTGAAAGAGAGCATAGAAGCCATGAAAACCCAGCTAGAGTTGGCCGCTACGATTTATGACAAACAAAAAATCCTTTGGGACCAAAAAATTGGTACAGAGATTCAGTTTTTGCAAGCCAAAGCCTCCAAAGAATCGTTAGAACGCAACATTGCTACGCAACAAAAACAGTTGAGTATGTCCAAAATTATCGCTCCGATTGGGGGGATTGTTGATGAGGTAAAAATGAAAATTGGCGAAATGCCCATGCCTAGTATGAACTACATAAGGGTTGTGAACACGAGTAATTTGAAGGTAAGAGCCAATATATCAGATACTTACTTGGCCACCGTAAAACTTGGCGATTATGTATTGATAAAATTTCCTGATTTGAACAAAGAAGTAAACGCCAAGATTTCGTTTGTATCCAGAATCGTGAATCCTGCTAGTAGAACTTTTACGATAGAAATGGGCATACCCAATGTTGGTGGAGACATTAAACCCAACCAGTTGGCGATTGTAAACATCAACGACCAATCTACGGGTAGGGCTTTGGTTATTCCACAAAATTTGGTTCAAGACAATGCAGGCGAATATAGTGTTTTTGTGGCCGTGCAAGAAGGAGGCAAGAAGGTGGCCAAAGCAAGGAAAATCAAAACGGGGCTAACCTACAACGGTCAAATAGAAGTAAAAAGTGGCCTGCAGTCTGGCGACCTTATCATCACCCAAGGCTATCAAGAGTTAGTAGATGGCCAAGCTGTTAATTATTAATGTTTAATGATGAATGCGTAATGTTTAATGGCTTGATTAGGAAAGTTTTATTGACAAATAAATTAAAAACTTGTATATCTTATTCATCTCATAAATCCTGATTAAGACAAATGTATTAGACAATCTTATGAAAAACAACAACTCAAACGAAGATTTGCCTCACGGAAGTGGGCCTATTTATAACATGGTACATTGGTTGGGCAATAACCAAACAACCGTCTATATTTTTACATTCATGACATTCTTGGTGGGCTTGGTTATTTACCAAAACTTGCCCAGAGAGCAATTTCCAGACATAAAAGTACCCCAAGTGGTGGTACAAACTGTTTATTTTGGTACTACTCCTGCTGATATTGAGAATGTTATCAACAAACCCATCGAAAAACAATTAAAGTCGATTTCGGGCGTAAAACGTATCAAATCGAATGCTTTGCAAGATGTTTCGGTAATTATTGTAGAGTTTAATCCCGACGTAAAGGTGGATATTGCCCTACAAAAAGTACGAGATGCCGTGGACAAAGCCAAACGAGATTTACCCCAAAAATTAGATAGTGGACCTACGGCACAAGATGTTAATTTTTCGGAATTTCCGATTATGAACATCAACTTGGTGGGGAATTTCCCGCTCGAAAAACTCAAAGTTTTTGCCGAACAACTCCAAGACGACATCGAGGCTTATCCAGAAATAACAAAAGTGGATATTGTAGGAACACTAAAGCGGGAGGTGCAAATAAACCTAGATTTGTATAGAATGCAGGCTTCGGGGCTTACGTTTTTTGATGTGCAGAGTGCCGTACAGGGCGAAAACATTAATATTTCGGGTGGAGATCTAAACGTTGATAACGTACGAAGAACGATACGGGTAAAGGGCGAGTTTCAGAACCTAGACCAAATTAAAAACCTGATTATCAGGACATCAACAGGGGCAACGCTACGTTTGGGAGATATTGCCGAGGTATTAGACAACCATGAAGAGCAACAAGATTTTGCTAGGCTAGACGGCAAATCGGTGGTTACGCTCAATGTTATCAAAAGGGCAGGGGCTAATGTTATTGCAGTGTCCGACCGTATCGAAACCCTATTGGATAAATACCGTGAAGACCGTTTTCCGCAGGGCTTAGAGATACGAGTTACCGCCGACCAGTCTGAACGAGTGCGTGCCGAAATCGCCGATTTGGTCAATACCGTAATCCTAGGATTTATCTTTGTGGTAATCGTACTGATGTTTTTTATGGGTGTTCGAGATGCCATTTTCGTTGGGCTATCCGTACCATTATCGGCCTTGATTGCCTTTATTCCGCTTTATTATTCAGATTTTACCCTCAACACCATCGTACTTTTTGCCTTTTTGTTGGCCTTGGGTATTGTGGTGGACGACGCCATTGTGGTTATCGAAAACGCCCACCGATTGTTTAATCGCCACAAAAACCTAGACATCAAAGAAGCCGTAAGTTTGGCGGCCTCCGAGGTTTTTATGCCTGTGCTTTCGGGTACGCTTACCACTATCGCCCCGTTTTTTCCGTTACTTTTTTGGCCAGGAATCGTTGGAGAATTTATGAAATTCTTGCCTATTACCCTGATTTACACCCTCATCGCATCATTGATTGTGGCCTATGTGATGAACCCCGTTTTTGCGATAACGTTTATGAAACGCCACGAAGACGACCATAACCAAAAGCCTACGTTTTTGGCCATACGCAAACCAATGGGTATTTTGATAGGTATTGCCGTTTTGGGCTATTTGATAAATGTGGGTATCGGTAATTTTGTTGTGCTTATCGCCATTTTGTATGTATTAAACCATTTTGTGATTACTCCAAAACTCATCAATCCGTTCCAAAACAAAGCCCTACCTGCTTTCAAGAGAGGCTATCGTGGCTTAGTATCTTGGATTATCACAGGCTATCGCCCTGTATTTGCAGTTTTGAGTATGTTTGTGTTGTTAGTTTTTACGTTTGTGTTGTTGGGCATCAAAAAACCGCAAGTGATATTTTTCCCGAGTGGCGAGCCAGACTATATCTATGTTTATAACGTGATGCCCGTGGGTACAGATGCACGAGTAACCGACTCTGTAACGAGAGTACTGGAAACCAAGGTATTTGATATTATAAAACGAAACAATGCCCAAAAAGCCATCAATTCGGTAATATCAAACGTAGGCAAAAACGCTGGAGACCCCTTTAACCCAGACCGCTCGGCAACGCCCCAAAAATCTAAAATTACGGTGGCATTTGTCAAAAACGAAGACCGTGGGGGTATCTCTTCGCAAGCATTATTAGACAAAATGCGTGCAGAAATCAAGGGAATCCCAGGCACAGAAATTTCTGTTCAGCGAGAAAACAACGGCCCACCAACAGGCAAGCCCATATCGGTAGAAATAGCAGGAGATGATTTTGCTACGCTCATAAAATTAGAAAAAGAAGTTCGGAAAAACATCAACCAAGCAGGAATTGAGGGCATTGAGGAACTAAAGTCTGACCTGATAACCAACAAACCAGAGATTATTGTAGATGTGGACAAAGAAAAAGCACAACGTGAGGGAATATCTACCCAACAAATTGCTTTTGCCATACGCACGGCCTTGTTTGGAGCAGAAATTTCTAAATTCAGAGACGACAAAGACGAATATCCGATACAGTTACGCCTAAAAGCCAACGACCGTGGCCAAATAGAAAAACTATTGAGCCTCAATATCGTGTATCGAGACATGGTGTTGGGCGGAGTGTTACGCCAAGTGCCGCTAAACTCGGTGGCCAACATTAGCTATTCTACAACTTATAGCCAAATAAACCGTAAAAATCTCCAGCGGGTTATTACGCTCGGTTCGGAAGTTTTGAATGGTTACAATGCCAACGAAATTGTAGGCCAAATACAAAGCCAAGTACTGGACCAAATGGAAGTTCCGAAAGGATATACCCTAAAACTAGGCGGCGAGCAAGAAGAACAAGAAGAAACGGGCGTTTTCTTATTGGGTGCTTTAGGAGCGGCCATTATGCTTATTTATTTGATATTGGCTACGCAATTTAATTCGGTAGTAAAACCTTTTATCATTTTTGCTACTATTCTTCTTTCGTTTATTGGTGTATTTTTAGGCTTTATTGTTTTTGATATGACTTTCTCGGTTATCATGTCGGGGGTGGGTATTATTGCCTTGGCGGGTATTGTGGTTAAAAACGGCATTTTGCTCATTGAGTTTATCGACGAACTCCGTGGGCGAGGTTATGGCCTCAAAGAAGCCATCGTTGAAGGCGGAGGTGTGAGGCTAACGCCCGTTTTGCTTACGGCCTCGGCGGCAGTTTTGGGGCTTGTACCTTTGGCATTGGGCTTGGGTATGGACTTTGTAACACTCTTTACCGACTTCGACCCACACTTCTTTTTGGGAGGCGATAGTGCCGCTTTTTGGGGAATTTTGGCTTGGACAATCATCTTTGGCCTTACGTTCTCTACCATTCTTACCCTCATTATTGTACCGTGTATGTACTACATAAACGAGCGAGTTCGAGATAAATATTTCAGAAAAAAGCCCATTAGCACTGAATCATAAATCAGAAGCTGTTTAAACTTTTGGTTTTTAGGTCAAAATGAGGTTATTTTTTGTCTATACGCAGATTTTTTGAGCCGAAGTGGAACGTGCGTAGCGGGGCTACCCTAGCATCGCTACGGATTGTTATACAACGGCTCTAAAATCTAAAGTATGGGCTGAAAATAAATCGTTTAGGGCAAAAGAAATAAGTTTAAACAGCTTCAACGTTTATTCTTATGTTGTGTTGATTTTACACCCTAAAAAAACCAACCATTTATACAATCTTGAACCAAGTCAGATTATTCTGAATAGGAAAACAGGCAATTCAAGCCAAAAAAGCTAACTTTGTGGAAAAAGCCCCCTAACCCCCAGAGGGGGAATCTTACTATTCGACGAAAAACCCTCCCTCTGGGGGTTGAGGGGCTTCTAATTATGACAAAAGATACCGCATCTACACTAAAGGACATTATTTCGCACGCCAAAGAGTATGGCTTTGTGTTTCCTTCGTCCGAAATTTATGACGGCCTTCAAGCCGTTTACGACTACGGCCAAAATGGCGTAGAACTCAAAAATAACCTAAAATCGCTCTGGTGGAAAGCCATGACCATGCTCAACGACAATGTGGTGGGTATTGATGCAGCGATTTTTATGCACCCGCTTACATGGAAGGCTTCGGGACACGTGGATTCGTTTAACGACCCCATGATTGACAACAAGGATTCTAAAAAACGTTATCGAGCCGACCAATTACTGGAAGCCAAAGCCGAACAATACGAAGCCGAAGGTTCGCCCGAAAAAGGTAAAGCCCTGTTAGAAGCCATGGCAGCGGCCATGACGGCAGATGACATGACGGGTTTACGCCAAATTATCTTGGACGAAGGTATCAAATGCCCGATTTCAAATACTGCAAACTGGACGGAAGTTCGTCAGTTTAACCTCATGTTTTCTACCCAAGTGGGGGCTGTTTCAGAAGATGCTTCCTTGATTTATCTTCGTCCAGAAACCGCTCAAGGTATTTTTGTAAACTTTTTGAACGTACAGAAATCTGGCCGTATGAAAGTGCCTTTTGGGATTGCTCAAATTGGCAAAGCGTTTAGAAATGAGATAGTTGCCCGTAATTTCATCTTCCGTATGCGGGAATTTGAACAAATGGAAATGCAGTTTTTTGTTCGCCCAGGTACAGAAATGGAGTGGTATAACAAATGGAAAGAAACTCGTTTGAAATTCCATCAAGCCATTGGTTTGCCTGCCGAAAATCTAAAATTCCATGACCACGAAAAATTGGCTCACTATGCCAACGCAGCCGTGGACATTGAGTATAAATTTCCGTTTGGATTCAAAGAAATGGAAGGAATCCACTCACGAACGGCCTTTGATTTGACGGCTCATCAAGAATTATCAAGAAAAAAACAACAATATTTTGACCCCGAACTTGACGAAAACGGCAAGCCCTACGGCAATTACATTCCGTATGTGGTCGAAACCTCTGTGGGTGCCGACCGCCTTTTCTTAGCCATTTTGTGTAATGCCTACACCGAAGAAACCACGGGCGAAGGAGATACAGAAAAGAAAAGAACGTATTTGAAGTTCCACCCAACGGTTGCCCCCATCAAAGCGGCGGTGCTGCCGTTGGTTAAAAAAGATGGTTTGGCAGAAAAAGCACAGGACGTTTATCATTCGTTAAAGCGTTCATTTAATGTAACTTACGACGACGGCGGAGCAATTG
>JAYWHL010000318.1:0-3135 GCA_043777715.1 Cytophagaceae bacterium
CCAAATGCGGTATGATTATCTTTATAGATATGCCTCAAAATATGGCAAGGGTGGTTTTTTAAGACTTCGAGACCAAGGATTTAATCATAAAAATCATCAGTATCATTATGCCCTAACGGTTACAGCGGCTGGACACGCAGGGATTTTTACAGGTTCTAGCCCCGCCATCAACGGGATAGTTGGTAACGAATGGTATAGCCAAAGTTTGGGCAGAAGCGTGTATTGCGTTGAAGATAGCACCGTAAAAACCGTTGGGGGTATTAATGCCAAAAGTGGCCAAATGTCTCCTAAAAATTTATTGACGACAACCATCTCCGACCAGTTAAGGCTTAGTACTAATTTCAGAAACAAAATCATTGGCATTGCCATCAAAGACCGTGGTTCTATTTTGCCAGCGGGGCATTCGGCAACGGCTGCTTATTGGTTCGATACCAAAGAGGGTAATTTTATTACTTCTAGTTATTACATGAACGATTTACCACAATGGGTAAAAGATTTTAATGCCCAAAAACTGCCTGCCCAATTAATGAGCCAAACGTGGAATACCATCTTGCCAATAGACCAATATACCGAAAGCACAAGCGATGACCAAGCGTACGAGCAAAAATTTGCAGGAGAAGAAAAAGCCGTTTTTCCGCATCAGATTGTTGGTAAAGCAGGCGACGCTTATGGCGTGTTGCCTGCAACTCCTTTTGGAAATACATTAACCAAAGAAATGGCCTTGGCCGCTATCAAAAACGAAAACCTTGGTAAAGGCGAATTTACAGATTTACTGGCCGTTAGCTTTTCTTCGCCCGATTATGTTGGGCATTCGTTTGGCCCCAATTCAATCGAAGAAGAAGATACTTTTATACGATTAGATAAAGACTTGGAAGAAATACTTGGATTTTTGGACAATTGGGTGGGCAAAGAAAATTACCTCGTTTTTTTATCAGCAGACCACGGAGTGATGGATATTCCAGGCTTTTGGAAACAAAATAAATTGCCAGCGGGCGTATTGGATATGACTAAAATCAAAGCCGAAGTTAGAAAAACATTGCTTGATAAATTCGGAGAAGGAGACATCATAAGAGCAGAAGAAAATTATCAGATGTATCTAAATCATAAAGTTTTAGCCGAAAAAAACATCAGTATCGAACAAGTTTTTAGGGCAATTAGGCCAACCGTACTCAAATTTGAAGGCATAGCCGACTTAATTAATTTACAAGATTTGGGTAATAGCAACCTTAACGACTACCAGTTAGGTATGTTCAAAAATCTTCATCATGCCACCCGTGGAGGCGACCTTGGCTTGGTGGTTAGGCCAGGCTGGTTTTCGGGCAGAACCGCTGGCACAACCCACGGAACGGCCTACAATTACGATACGCACGTACCTTTTTTGTTGTATGGTTGGAAGATTCAAAGCGGAGAGACCTCTGTTTTTACTCAAATTCCAGACATTTCGGCTACGCTCGCCAATTTGTTAAATATCTTAGAGCCAAATGGTTGTATAGGCAAACCTACGCCAGTAACTTATGCTAAATAACAAATTCTAAAGAACAAACATCAGCATTGGTTTCGGAAATATAGGAGGGAATTTTGAGAATTATAATCAAAAAAAGCCGAGCGTTTCGTGATTTTTGAAATCAAAAACTTAATTTACTAATAAAAAACACCTCTCTATTCTTTCCATTTGGGTTGTCGTTGGTACTGATGCTTTGGTAGCCTGTAAACAAAAAATGTTGATTATACCATTCAAAAAGTAGGGCATCTTCAGTCCATTTTAGTTTTTGTAAACCCAAATAATCTTTGGCTTCATAGATTTGCCGAGAAATTTCTTTGCCGTTTTCATCTAATTTAAGCGTAGATATTTTCCCGTTATCGCTGTATGCCACCAATAATTGATTATTAATTTCGTTAAATTCTATCTTGCTAAAAAGTTGTTCACTTTCGAGGTCTTTCATTGCAAAAGAATTGTCCCAAATTAACTTGCCATTTAGGTCAAACTTACAAATTATCGCATTTGTAAACTTGAAGTTTTCGATATTCCGTTCGTTTCTTTTGCTAAAAATAGAGCCATTCTGATAAACCGAATTATTGATGGTTGGATTTACAAAATTTGTAAAATAGTTTTCAGCAACAAGCCAAATGGCATTTTTAGTTACTTTTAGTTCATGTATCAATAAATTTTGTTTCAGTTTAGGTTCTTTGCCAGTTCCTTTCTTTTTTTCGATTTTCTCTTGAACTTTTTCGCTCTTTTTAGGCCCTAAATAATCAAAAAAGTGGTTAAAGGCATTAAAGTCATAAAAACTAAAGTTTGGATTTGTACTCTCTTTTCCTGCAAATAACCCTACCGACAGATTGTTACATTCGTTGCCATAATTGCCAATAATCAAGTTTTCATTCTTGTCGTTTTTGATAACTTGTGCGGTCAATAAATTTTTATGGTCTGAAATAGGCAAATTTAGGTTGTTCAAAAGTTTACCCTCGTTAGAAAACTCAAAAACAGAAAATTCGCAGTCTGTTTTAAGGCTTTGGGTATGGGTGCTAACAATTATCGTTTTTTTCTGATTATCCACTTTCATATCTACCAAAATTTCAGTAGGTTTCAAAAATAAATTTGGGAGTACTTTATTGCCCCCGTCAAAAAAATTGAATAAAGCCACGACAGGTTTGCTCTGAAATTTTCCTGCAAAAAACGCCTTTGTTCCCAAAACCTGAAAATGAGAAAGCTCGTTTACGGCCAATAAATCTCCTTTTATTTCTTCGTATTCGCCCGATAAAATATCTATTTTTAATATCGTAATGGCGGTTTTTTCGTCAGGTTCGGCAAAAAGCCAATACAAAAATTCAGTATTTTGATAATGCAAAAGAGGGAATTGTTTGCGAGGTGTTTCGTATTCAATTTTCCATTTTTCTTGTAAATTTTCCGAATAATTACTAAACTCCCACTTGTTGTTTTTGCTTAAATATTCAAACTCTTTTTTAATCAAAATCAACCCATTTTGCCCGAAGGGTACAACTTCATAATCTTCTGAAAAACGGTCTTTTTTCTCAAATTCCAACCTTGCTGTTTGGCTAATTTGTCCAATTGAAGTACCCATTGATAGAGAATAAACCAAGAAAATGCAAAGTATTTTTATCATAATCGAAATG
>JAYWHL010000319.1:0-3134 GCA_043777715.1 Cytophagaceae bacterium
GAGAGATTTGTGGATAGTAATTATGCTCTCAATAACGACATTACAAGTTTTTCGGACGGATTTCCTATACTACTTTTAGGGGAAGAATCGCTCAAAGATTTGAATCAACGACTTACGCAAGTGGTTGATTTTGATAGGTTTAGGCCCAATATTGTGTTTAGTGGCGGAGCGTCATTTGCCGAAGACCAATGGCACGAATTTTGGGTGGGCATCAATCAATTTTATGCCGTTAAGCCTTGTGCTAGGTGCGTGATGACCACCATCGACCAACAAACTGGTAAAGGCGGCAAAGAACCCCTATCGACATTAAATACTTTTAGGAAATTTGGCAAGAAAATTCTTTTCGGGCAAAATGTACTGCCTGCCGCTATTGGTGGTATGATTGTGGTTGGCGACGAAATAGAAATAATGACCCGCAAAGATGAAGCATAAGCATTGGTGGTTTATTTTCTTAAATTTGGGCTTTTCTAGTTTTTCATTAGCCCAACAAAATTTAGATTCGTTAGATGCCGTTCAGAATAAAATCTCTGCCGAAAAACTATTGATTACTGGCTATCGGCATTTTGACCGTGGTCAGCAAAAATTTTGGAACTTGGGGCCATTACTCCAAAACTTCGTACAGTATAATTCGGTAGAAGGATTTGTGTTTTCCGAAAATTTCGATTTCAATAAGGGGCTTAACAAACAGCGATTTCTGAACACAGGTTTAGCGGCAAGATATGGTTTGGCCAGTGGGCGATTTTTGGCAAAAGGCCACGTGAACCTTCTGCTAAACAGAGCCAAAGACTTGAGTATCAGGCTAGATGCTGGGCAATATGTGTTTCAGTACAACGCCCAAGAACCAATTGGGGTTATCAATAACACCTTCACGACCCTGTTTTCGGGTAAAAATTTAATGAAACTCTACGAAAAATCGTTCGTACAGTTGGGTATCAAAACCGAAATTTTTAAAGGGATTACCCCCAATATTAGCCTAGCTTTTGAAGAACGATTTCCCTTAATCAATCAATCGGATTTTAGTTTTAAGCATAAAGAAAAACGAATTTTCACAGCCAACGACCCTCAAAATCCTAATAATTTTGAACCAGCCTTTGTGGCACATCAAGCCCTAATATTCGATTTTGGCCTTAAAATTTCTCCCGAAAAATGGCTTTCAAATCCTGATAAAAGCTACCCCGTTTTTTCGATACAATACAAAATGGCAAGACGAGACTTAGACTTCGACAAAATGGTTTTTAAGATTAGCCAGCAACAATCTACCCCTTTGGGAACTACTAAAATGGCTACTTCGTTTGCGACTTTTTTGAATACAAATAATATTCAATTTATTGATTATCAGCATTTTATGAGTAATCTTTCGGCCTTTGGAAGTAACAATATGGAGGCTTTTATGATGATAGGTTCTTATCAGTTTTCGACAAAAAGCCATGCTTTTCAGCTACAAACCGAACAACATTTTGAAGGATATTTTTTAAGAAATAGTCCATTTTTCAAAAAACTTAATTGGCATGAGGTGGTAAGTGCCAAAATACTCTACACGCCCGAACAAGGCATTTACTCCGAATTTGGATTGGGCCTAGAAAACATTTTTCAGTTTTATAAATGCGATTTTATAACGAGTATTCATCAAGGTAAAATTTGTCCCGCTTTTAGGTTTGGTTTAACACTTTAAAAACTAAAATATTTCATTAAAAAGTATTACTATATTGATATTTATCAGTTAATTGCAATAAGGCCAATTCCTTTGTGTGGTTTGAATAAACGAATAGAAACTGATTTATGAAAAAACTGATTACAACCCTCCTACTCCTTTTTTTTTACCAAAATATCATCGCCCAAACGACCGATAGCTTAGAAACTGCCCTCAAAAATCCTAAAATTTTAGATAAAACAAGAGCCATTCTGTTGGGTAAATTAGCCTATCAATTTTCTGAAATGAAAGATACAAGCAAGGTTATTTCAGTTTCCGATGAGTTGATGATGTTGTGCCAAAAGACTAATAATCAAGAAGGATTCTTGCAAGTTTTTAGGGCATTGGGAACAATGAAGGTGGCAAGAAACAAAATAAAAGAGGGCATTTTACAGTTTGAAAAACAACGAGATTTGGCCATAAAACTCAAAAATGATTTTCAAACAATGGAATCATATATCTCTTTGGGTAGGGCTTATGGAATGATTCCGAAACCCAACGAAGCCATCGAAAACTCGGAAAAAGCCCTTTTGTATGCCGCTAAAATTAATAGCTTGAAAGGTTTTTCAACGATTTATAATAATTTATCAACCCAATATAGGTCGGTTGGGAGATACGAAAAAGCACTTCAAAATGCCATAGAATCGGTTAAGATTGCTGAGAAAATTGGCGATAATGGCCTGATTGTCAGTGCGTATATTAATATTGGTGTTCAGCTAAACGATGTAAAACGTTATGACGAAAGCATTGAATATCAGAAAAAAGCATTGGCAATTTTAGAAAAAAAACAAGACCGATATTATGGCATTGCCTTGGCCAATTTGGGAACGGCTTATGCCGAAAAAGGGAAGCTGGGTGATAGCGAAGAATACCTAAAAAAATCGCTTAAAATATTTGAAAATCTTGGATTTACACAAGGTATTTCCCTCATTACCAACAATTTAGGATCTATTTGTTTGAGACAAAACAAATACCAAGAAGCCCTAAAATATTATTTAAAAGTAATTGAAATCAATGCAAAAAGTACAGGTTCGCAGGCTTTGGTTTTGCAAAATATAGGTTTGGTTTATGCCCGAACTCGTGATTTTGAAAAAGCCTTACCGTATTTTGAAAAGGCCGAAGCTCAGAAAAATACGCCCATGATAAACCTAATTGAGGTGTATAAACATAGGGCCGAACTAGACTCGCTGATGGGTAATTACAAAAGTGCGTTTTTTTATCTTCATCGTTTTAGGGCCTTGCAAGATTCTATCATAAATGTTAAAACGAGTAGCCAATTGTCAGAACTGAAAACCAAGTATGAAACCGAGAAAAAAGAACAACAAATCTCGATTTTGAATGTTCAAAACAAACTCCAAAGTACCGAAATTGATAAAAACAAACTGATGCTTACCAACAAAGAATTGCTTGTAAGCCAGCAAAATAGCCAATTGAAAAGCCAACT
>JAYWHL010000320.1:0-3120 GCA_043777715.1 Cytophagaceae bacterium
TATATCTTCTAAAGCCTTTTCAAACAATACCTGATAGGGATATTGATGCAGACTCAAATCTATGGTACCTAACGATGACCGACTTTTCTCATAAAGCCCAATTTGAACTACAAGAAAGTCTTGTAAATGCTTATTTTTATCAAATTCTGATGCTATTTCAGAAAATAAACCTGCTTTATAATGAGTCCATAATTGATTGTGGAAGATTAATACACGCATAATTATTTGATTTTTTGGAGGAGCGGTTTTTCTGTTTTTTTGTGTAATACATAAGCCATACAAGGAATAAATAGCAAGATTAAAAATTCTAAACAATATGAAATTAGAATACTATGCGTATAACTGGCTATTATTCTGTTTGTTATGATTATGATTGGAAAGTGGATTAAATATAACATATAGGAAGCATCTCCCATTTTTGCTAAAACTTCAATCGTACTTTTTAATAAAAAAACTAGACTTGGTTTAATATTTTGTGCTTGAGTGTTTGCGATTGACCAATTTTCGAGACTCAAAAAACTAAGTAGTATTAATATACTAACGCTTCCAAAGGTTAGAACCCTAATGTTGGTAACATCATCTAAAATGTTGGGGCCAAACTTAATTAGTATAACAAGCGAGATTAAAATCAGGAAAAGTGAATAAATTGGTTTGAAACTCAATTCCGAAAAATATTTGGCGATGATGATGCCTGCAAAAAACTCAAAATTGAAAGGACTTACATAAAAATAAAATTCGCTTTTATGAATTAAACTATCGCCAAAATAGCCTGAAAAAATATTGAATAAAGAAATTCCCAAGATTAATAGTCCAAAGTAAACCAATCGATTTGAAAGGATAAATAGTCCGAAAATAATATAAAAAAAGAGTTCGTAAGATAAAGTCCAACTCACGGCATTGATGGCATCGTGGTTTGGCAAAAGCATCAAGGTTGCTAAAATATTTTTGAAACTGAAAACATAATTACTTTTCGCAATCAAAAAGCTAGTTAAAAGCAATGGCAATGTAATAAGCCAATAAATTGGGAAAACTCTTTTGAATCTTTTACCAAAATATGCTTTGAGTTTGTGGGGCTGGCCAATGAGTTTTTGTGATGATTTATAAATGATAAAACCAGAAAGTACGAAGAAAATATCAACACCAAAAAAACCATAAGAAAAGTAGGCGTGGGGGGAAGTAATATGGCAGGTTTTGGAAAAATTACCACTTAAATGATGATAAAAAACAATCAAAGAAGCTATTCCACGCAAAACCTGTATTGAAATCAATGGTTTTTCTTTCATTGAGGGTTGAATTTGAGCTTTTGCGGATTTTAGGATTGTTTTAAGTTGTTCAAATATTCTGTTTTCCAGTATTTGATGCCCATAAATCTAATCAGAAGGGCAAAAAGTAACCAATAGGGGGTATCAAAAGGACGGCCTGCACTGAAAATCCCTATAAAAAACGATACATAATAGTAAGCCAAGAAAGTGGTAAGGTCAGAATATTTATTTCGCATGGCTAAATAACATTCTTTGGCGGCAATAAAATTGAAACCTCCGAATAGTATAAAACCAAGGATTCCACAATCTAAGAAGGCTTCTAATACTGGAATATCGAGGTAACCGTATCTAAACCCAAGGCCAAAGATGAGTCGTTCGGGTTGGCCTTCCCAATAATTTTTGAAGAGTGTCCAATTGAGTACTCGTTGTGCTGCCGAGGGGTCTTCAACAACATTGGTAACCGACTCTGGTTTATTTCCTAGAATTGTAAATAGGGCATTGGTAAAAGTACCCGTAAATCGGTCGGTATAATTGGTTAATATCTGAAAGAAAAATGTATAATTGGCCAAATAATAATAAACCGAAAAAACCAAAACGAAGAAAATCGAAACATTACGAATCGTAAAAACGCTTTTGATTGTTTCTTTTACTTGTTTTTTGGTAAGGTTAAAGTACAGGAAAATGATAATAACAAGTATCAATGAAAGTAAGATGGCTCTAGTTTGGGTAATAATGATAACAACGATGGAAATAAAAGCAGAGAAAACTGCAAAAATTTTAATTAGAATTTTCTTGTTTTTTAATATCAAAAGTGCCGAAACAAATTGTGCAAAGCCGTTTTTGGCATACACATGGGGGTTGCCGCCTTCTTCGCCATCTCCAAAATATACCGTTGCTCGCTGTCCTAAAACATAGTTTGGATTTAGAAACAACGAAACAATAAGGGCCACACTCCCAACAAATGTTGCGAGGGCAATCATCATAAGTAATGTTTCTGAAATTTGATTGGGGAGATTGACCAACAAAAACAAAAAGAAGAAAATGATTGTCAGGTAAGCAAATTCTTTAACGGGGTCGTAATTTCGGTTCTCGGCCCAAGGGTTATAAAAAAAATAGTAGAAAAGAGAAAGTAATAAAAAACTTAATCCCAATTTCATAAGCGTAGTATTGGGCTTATACATTTTTGCCAAAAAACTAGGGGAAATCATCAAGGCCATACCCAATACTAGAAATGCTGCCGAAAAAACAGACCCCCCGCCCAATTTTAAGGTATCTCTTAAAAAAAAGATTGTTGGGCTACCAAAAACAACAATACATATTCCGAGAGATTCCCGCCAGTATGGTCTAAATATTTTCATGTTTATTTGCTTATTCTGTAAATGAAATAGGGGAAGTCTGTAATGGCAAAGTAGAATATTTTTTGCAATCTGATAATCATTTTTTCGATTTTTTCAGGAAACACCAATCGCAAGTTCGATTGATAATGGTCTTTGATTTGTTTATGTTCCACTAAGCCTACTTCTGAAATAGTAGATGATTTTGCAGAACTATGTACCCTAAAACCGCCCCAAATTTTATCTGAAAGTCTTATTTTCAATTCTTTTACTGCACCCCAACGCGCCATAATTTCATAATCGAAGGCAAAAGTGTATTTTTCGTCAAAGTAGCCATATTTTTCGCATAAAGACTTTTTAAAGAAAAATGATTGATTATGAATTTGTATTCCTTCCAAAACCTGTTTTTTTTGACTGAATGGTACAGACTTCATTACTTCAAAAGTTTCGTCATTTTCGTCAATAAATAGTAAATGTCCGTAAATAATATCAGTTTTGGGGTTTTTGAAATATATTTTGGCTAC
>JAYWHL010000321.1:0-3119 GCA_043777715.1 Cytophagaceae bacterium
CACTAAAAGTGCCTTCAGGGCGTATTCTAATACAAAATTGTACTACTTCGGAAACTCAACTAACTTTAGACTTAGACAAGGGGACTTACCGAGTCAGAATCTCATCGTTTAATTTATGGACAGTAAAAAACGACCAAGGCGATGATTATTACTTGGTAGAAATTTGGAAAAGTAAACAAGCAAAAACAGCACTATTAAAAGATTTTGCAGACCAATAAATCAAATATCTGATTGTAAACCAAAGGCATCAATGTAATGCTTATAAGATAGATATTATTCAATGAAAAATATATAATTCATTCAAAACCAACTACTTAAAATGACCTTACAAGATTTTTTTAACTCCATTTCTAGCAATCCTACTTTGCTTATTTTATTACTTTTGGCCGTGCCTATGTTTGTGTTGTTGGTAAATATGTGGTCGGGGCAAACCGCCGAACAGGTATTAAAATGGAAGTATGTTTACGCCGCCTTGGCCTATTTGGCTTGTGTGCCTGGTATTTTTGCGGTAACGCTCAACGTCTATCTTTTTTTGTTTGAACGCCAAAGCATCTGGACCATGAACCTTGTTACCCAAGGCTTACCCATTATTACGATGGTGGCTTCGCTGATGCTCATCAAACGGCAAATTCCTTTTGATTATGTCCCCGCTTTTGGCAAATTGTCTGGCTTTATGACCCTCGTGGCCGCTGCAATGGGCATTATGTGGTTCATAGACCGTACTCGTATTTATGCCGTTACGTTTGTACCTTTTTCTTATATTGCCATTGGTTTTTTGTTGATGTTGGTTGTGATTCGTTTTGCTTGGAGCAAGTTATTTTGAGGGCGGTTTCAAAACAAAATTTTATAAAAAAAGGCCACCCAAGCAAATGGGTAGCCTTTATCTTTTGATAGGTATTTTCGGCTATCTATAAACTTGATAGGGAACTTACGTTTTTCTTGAGTTCGTTTGCAAAGGCATCGGGCAAATAAAAGCCCTTTATTTTGTTGGTAATGTTACCTTTCGAGTCCAAAAATATAATGGTAGGATACTGAGCAACTTTATATTTTTCGGCAATGTCCATGCCTGCAAACTCATCTACGTCTATTTTGAGGCTCACATAAAATTTATTAAGTATCAAAGCCACCTCTTTGTCGGTATAAGTTTCTTGATCCATTTGGCGGCAAGGGCCACACCATTTGGCCGAAAAATCCAACATCACGCTTTTGCCCGTTTGCTTAGCTTCGGCTAGAACCTGCTGATAGCTTCCTTTAAAAAAATTGGTCTTAAAATCTGCTCTTTTAAGTTTTTCTTTGGTGGCTGTTTTTTCGCCCCCTTCTATTTGGTCGCTTGTATAGGTTGGGTATTTATAGCGTTGTACTTGGCAACCTTGAAAACCCAAGGCTATTAAGGTTAAAATTAAGATGCTGATTTTCATTGTTTTATAGAGATTATGAACGTATTTCCTAACATTTATCATAAACCGTGCCAAACTAATCATTTTTTGTAAAAGCAACAACTTTGCCCTACAATAATTTCGGAAAGATGTTATTTACAATCTTTTTGAAAAAAATTTATCGTGAAAAAACCGATTGCTGGATATTTTTACAAAATATAACCTAAAATAGAAATTTGTCTAGGCATATTGCTTTCGCAAAGGTGGTTGATGAGCCACCAACCACGGAAAAGACAATTTTACGTTTACCTTAATTTCCTCTAAAACCAATGAAAAATACCTTTATTTTGTTATGCTTGCTTGTGGGCTTGCCCGTTTTTGCTCAACGCAATGTAACCAATGCCAACGATTCTAATACGCCATTACATTTGCTCAAACCCGACTACCCTGTGGCTTATGGCATTCCGAGGGTAACAGATATTAAAAGCGTTTTGGATAGAATCCACGGCTACCTCAATGAAGTTACGCCTACTGAATTTGTAAATACCAAAACGGGCGAAACTTTAGACGATTTATCGAAAATTGATGAAAACACAGCCCTGAAAAAAGGCGATTTCAGGCTCGTAAGCTATGAATGGGGAGTAGTTTATGGGGCGATGCTATTGGCAAGCCAAACCACTGGCGATAGTCGTTACAAAGAATATACCGAAAAACACCTTGCTTTTATTGCTAATGCTGCACCGTATTTTCAAAAAACCAACGAAACTCACGCAGATTGGGGAACAAAAAGCCCCCTCAAAGGATTACTCACGCCCCACGCCCTAGACGACTGTGGGGCTATGTGTACTGCCATAATAAAAGCTACTCGTGAGGGCAGTAAGGCTAATCTTCGGCCATTGATAGATGTTCATATCAATTATATCCTCAACAGAGAACACCGCCTCAAAGATGGAACTTTGGCCCGTAACCGCCCACAGCCCAATACCTTATGGCTCGATGATTTGTTTATGGCCATACCCGCCTTGGCACAAATGGGTAAACTTACGGGCGAGCAAAGGTATTTTGACGAAGCCACCAAACAAGTTTTGAGTTATGCCCAAAGAATGTTTAACAAAGAAAAAGGCGTTTTTATGCACGGTTGGGTAGAAAATATGACCGACCACCCACAATTTCATTGGGCAAGAGCAAACGGTTGGGCTATTTTAACAATGGTCGAATTGCTAGAGGTTTTACCCCAAAACCATGCCAATAGGGCCGAGATTTTAGCATTACTCAAAGCCCATGTCAAAGGCTTGGCGGCTTATCAGTCGGGTTCGGGCTTTTGGCATCAATTACTTGACAAAGAAGATTCATACCTCGAAACCTCCGCCACAGCCATTTATACTTTTGCAATCGCCAGGGCTATTAATCGAGGCTGGATAGACCCCTTGGCCTATTCGCCGATGGTATTGCTGGGCTGGAATGCCATAGCCAGCAAAGCAAACGACAAAGGCCAAGTAGAGGGTACGTGTGTGGGTACGGGTATGGCCTTTGACCCTGCTTTTTATTATCATCGCCCTATTAGCCCTTTTGCCGCACATGGTTATGGGCCAATGTTGTTGGCGGGGGCAGAGATTATATCACTATTAAAAACAAATACTTTTGAAATAAATGATAGCTCGGTACAGTTATTGCAGCGATAAAACAGGATAGAATATTTTAAAAATAAATTTCTTAATCTTTTGATTTACAAGGATTTAATTT
>JAYWHL010000322.1:0-3105 GCA_043777715.1 Cytophagaceae bacterium
AACTCTTCAAGTGTTGCCTATTCTTCGTTTGCCAATTTATATCAAACCAATCTATTTAGCAGATGGAAAATGTATTAGAACTCTTGAAAACAAACTGGAAAAAATACAGCCTCATAACGCTTGTTTCTTCGGGTATTAGCTCGTTGGTGGCCTATAATAGTCAAGACAGAAAAGATAGTATAGCAGAAATGGGCGCCTATAATAAGTACGTAACAGAGTTGATTGTACTGAACAAATCACCAGACAATAGAGTCAAACTGGCCGAATATTTTTCTACGGTTTCGCCTTCGTGTTTTTCAAGGTATTATTGGTGTAATTATTTAGAAAAAGCAAAACAAGAAAAAAAAATATTTGATGAAAACTACCGTCTGTTAAAAGATTCGCTGCTCAGATTTGAAGAACGTATTGATAGTAAAAGTAATCCGCTATCGTTTAGAGAAAATTTTTATTACAAAGACCTAAAGGCGTCTTTAGACAGAACCGATAAAATCAAAAACGAACCTCTCCAATCTGTAACTACCCAAACCGTTGCTCAGCCAATTAGTAGCAAAATGATTTATTTTCAAGCCAATGCAACAGCACTAGACAAGGCTAAAGAACTGGCAATGAAACTGAACGATATGGGTTTTAAAATACCTGTTATTGAAAATATGTCTGATGACAAAGGTCAAAAAACAGACATCAAAACCAACGAGCTACGCTATTTTAATACAGAAGACCAAGAAATAGTGCAACAAATTTTTGAAACCATCAATCCACTTGTTGACAACAATCTCAAAATTATTTTTAATCCTCGCTATTCACAATCAAAGAATATTGAAGTTTGGCTGAAATAAATTTATGCGAATACGGGTTTGCCTTTTGCAAATTTATGGGTGTTGCCCAAAAGCTTTTTACTTACAGTTTACTCCAGTCAAAATTCCTGAATACCAACAATGCAAAAAAGTACACTACCAGATATTGTAAGACTGGGTGGAGGAGTTATTCTTGATACTTTGATAATGACAACCATAGACTTTAATATGATTGTAAGGCTTGCTAGGATTTTTTGGGGGAGTAACCACTGTATTAGGCAACGACCGCAAATTTTTTGTCTCTACGGGGATAAGCTACTTCAAGGTAAATCGTCTGAACGAAGAGCAATTCAAAACAAATAGTACTATATACAAAGATACCGATTTGCCTAATGTAACGGCTAGCGTATTAAAACCCTCATTTTTTATATCAGTTTCAATGAGTATCGCCAAGCGTGTTCAGATAAAGTAGTAGGAAATTTTTCAAAACAAAATCATTTTTTAACATCTAAAACCCAAAAACAATGGCATTAACATTAAGAATTGTAGGACTTTTTTTTAACAAAAAAGTTGAATACAACCCAGCTTTAGTAACAGTAAAAGACGTGATGGATGCTTACATCAATGCAGGGAATGCTAACCTTGCAAAACCAGGCGGACTTGCCTATATGATTGAAGCCAACATACCCAAAACCGAAAATTCTCTTAAAGAAATTTCTTTTCATTACGGAGGCAAGTACGACATTAGGCCACTTACAGCGGCTATTGAGGGAGATGGGACTACATTAGGCGGTAAGGATTTATCATCGGGCGTTAGAACTCTTTCTGAATTGAGGGTAAACGATGATGTAATATTGGCATGGCAATATTATGTACTGGATAGAAATAGAGTTAATAAAAGTGCTACTAGAACTCCACGAGGTTTTACACTATTTGGTGTAATTCCGACTCCTCCTAACTATACTATCGAAGACGGCGATACTATCATTTGGCGTTTGGTGGCAATCAATCTTCGGAAGCAAGATTCTTACTACACCCCTCATGCTTGATTAAATCAATGATTTCAAATTGGAACTTCATCACAAACCCAAAGATGATTTGAATTGATATATTGAATCAACTCCGCTGTTTCTTGTTTTTTGTCATACTGTTCTGTTTCAGCCACTGCACTTGTAGTTTTGCTTCTTCTAAGGTGTAGGGCGATTGTTTGGATAAGTTCTCCGTGGCTAACACTGCTCTTTCCATGAATGATATTTTTGAGTTCATTTTTCAAAATTATAGTTGTTCATTTTTGTATCGTGTAAAGGTAATTACATTAATTTTCGTTGCTCAATCTTCCCATCAACATACAAAACCAAATCCGCTTCGGCGGCGGTCGGCCGCTGCCGCCCGATTTGATTACCATTTTTTGAATCGCAGAAATAAAGAGTTCTATATCCAAAATGGTAGCTGCTGCTTACTTAGGATTTATTTTAACGATTTTATTGTTTTGTAAAATAACTATTTTGCTGTTTTTGCTTTTTTTATATAGTAGAAGATTTTGGTATGTTTTTTCAAGACCTTTTAATATTTTATTTCTTTCTTCGATTTGAATTTCAAGCGTTGTCATAGTGATTTTTTAAAAGATTAAATTTTTCTTCATTTATTATGTTCAATAATCCATCTATCCGTCTTTCGGCTAAAAACTCATGTCGCCCTTCTGAGTTGTCAAATAGTAAAGCTCCATCAACGATGGGCAGATAAATTTCGAATAAATTTTTAATTCCTCTGCTGTACCTTCTTTCTATAACTTCTGGTTGTATGTTGTGTCCTCCCTCCGAAACTCTTATTTTTACACGTTCTTTGGCTAATTCAACGTTTTGAAGCCAAAAAAACAACAAGGTTACTTGGAAGCCCTTTTCTTTGGCTTCGATGATTTTGTTTTTATAACTTTTAGTTGCCAATGTAATTTCAAAAGCAAAATTTTCGTTCCCCAAAAGTAATTCTTTTATTCTATTCAGCATTATTCGTCCTGCTTCAAACGAGACTTTCTCTGGCTGAAAAGGGGATAAACCTTTTGCAATTTCATCAGCATTTACAAATTCTTTACAGTTTAATATTTCGGGCAAAATGGTGAATGAAGCCGTTGTTTTTCCTGCCCCGTTGCAACCTGCAATGATATAAAGTTTTTTGTTTTTCATTACAGAGTTTAATAAGTTTTTTGGATTTTTTGTCAACATAATGCGTAAAGAAGTCTCATGTAATTGGAATAGCTAATTCGAATAGGGGCTTGAAATTTTGGCTTTGCTATATTTTTGCCTCGGAGAGGCTT
>JAYWHL010000323.1:0-3100 GCA_043777715.1 Cytophagaceae bacterium
AACTGAATTATGGCCTTGGGCAACTATTTCTAGGCGATTAGCCGCTCCCCTAAAAGACATAATGGCTTCATAAAAAGCCTTATCTGTAACCCCGATTTGGGTTAGGATATTTTTTGCCCCAGCCAAATTTTTCATGTTATGCAATCCAAAAAACGGAACTTCAACTTCTTCATTTTCGGGAGTTAATAAAAATGTTTTGCCATTTTTGAGCAAATGTGGATGTGCCTCATAGCCTACAGTCAGTAAGTCGGCACGTGGTTTTTGGGCAACGGCATTGAGCAACTCATCGCTTTGGTCGTAGGTTAGATAGCCCGATTTTGGGCTGGCATCGGCCAAGTTTTCAAACTGTTGCACATAACCCTCAAAGGTTGGATAAACGTTGATATGGTCCCAGGCAATGCCCGTAATCAAGGCGATGTGATGATGATAATGATAAAATTTGGGTCGCCTATCAATGGGCGAAGACAGGTACTCGTCGCCTTCTATGACAATAACAGGAGCATCATCGCTTAGTTTGGTCATGGTATCAAAGCCCTCTATTTTTGCCCCTACCATGTAATCGAAATTACGATTTTGATGTTTCAAAACGTGCAAAATCATAGCCGTAGTAGTGGTTTTACCATGGCTACCCGCTATCACAATTCGCTGTTTATGAACACTTTGGCTATAAATATATTCAGGATACGAGTATATTTTTAGTCCCAAGGCTTGGGCTTTTATTAATTCTGGGTTATCGGCTCGGGCGTGCATTCCTAGAATAATGGCATCTATGTCCGTATGGATTTTGTCTGGAAACCAGCCCATTTGTGTAGGCAATATCCCCACATTGTCCAACTTGGTACGAGAGGGTTCGTAAATTTCATCGTCCGAACCTGTAACATTACAGCCTTTTTGAGCAAGAACAATAGCCAAGTTGTGCATGGCAGCACCTCCGATGGCAATAAAATGAATATTTTGTAGAGAATCCATTGATAAATTGAATCTTTTAAGAAATTAAAGCGGTTTATGGCTTTGGTTTTAGGTGGCTATTAGTCTGTTTTTGAGGACATTACAGGGAAAAGCTAAACTAATTTTATAATAATCAGACCACCGATATGGTTTAAATAACTCCATTACCACAAAATTACCATTATTCTCTTGAATACATAAAATGCTCATCACTTATTCAAAATTATTTGATGTAGCCAAGCCCTAACAAGTTTAAAAACCCAAAGGCGTTCTGGGTAGAGAACGCCTTTGGGTTTCACTTATGTCCTAAAATCTATTTTACCTCGTAATAATACCCAAATATAATGTTCATTTCGTCTTCTGAGGTAAGGCCAAAACGTACTTGTGCGTTTGTGGGGTTATAGTACGTTACTTCCGAGGTTAGTCCTTCGCCTTTTTGTAGCAAAATTGGCTCGGTAGCAAAATTAATGATAGCGGGGTGTTCCCAGTCGGCGGTTTCGTAAACCAATTGTCCGTTGCGGCTTCCTCCTTTTATTCTAATCATATATTTTTCGCCCCATTTGTGCATGTGCGACGTTAGCATCACAATTTTTATAGGCCCGTTGTTTGTCATCTCTGTAAAATCAGTGATGATGGTTTTACGAGTTTGGGCAGGAATTGTAAAAGAAATGTTGTTCAAATCCAACATCTGTACTACGTTTTTTACCTTACTTTTATCCACAGTATAAAGGTTTACGTAGCTTTCGCCAAAGAGGGTTTTGTCAGTAGTTTTATTAAAATAATGTGGGTTGAGGTCTATCGACGAATTGGCAGGTAGCATTATGGCTGTTCCTTCTGGAAAAACATAATCCGAATTAGCATCTGTGCCTCCACCCAAAAAGATGTGATTACTCATTTGCAAAACCGTACCTATCAACACAGCCCCCGTGGACGGCGAGCGTAGGTCTCTGACTTCGTTGAGGTTGGGCAAAGAAGTTTTATCTCTAAAATCATACAAAACCAAGTGATGGCTATTGATACGACTTTTGGCCTGAATCCTATTTATGTAAATGGCTTGGGCATTGCCAACGCTTCGTCTTACAAAAATTTCTCGCTCAAAATTTGGCTTAATATCAAATTTATCAACTTTGAGTTGCAAACCCATTCCCGCAGGCGGAGGGGCAAGGGCTGTAAAAACCAAGGGGTCGGCACTGGTGGTTTTATCGTCCAAAAGGCTGGCATCGGCTACTACACCTTTTTCGGGGGCGCCCGCCTCTATCCACCGCCTAATGTATTCTATTTGACCAACATACAGTGGCGTACCGCCCAAAGGCATAGGGCTTCCATACGACTTGCCGCCATGGTGGGCTACATCAAAATTAAGTTTATGAGCCAACAAACTTTCTAGCGACTTAAAAGGCTTTACTCGCAAGAGATTATCCAATGTGGCCGATTTGTTAGCACAGGCAACATTAAAAAGGTTTTTGTAGGCCACGCCTTTTGTAAGTACGAGTTGATGCTCGATATAATTTTTATCGGTAGTACTCGAATGGCAGCCCGAAATAGCACAATTGGGCGTAAGGATTTTGTCTTGGATAAGCCCAAAACTGCTTAGTTCGGCATCAGGCACAACTACATCGGTTTTTTGGGAAGTACAGGCCGAAATAATAACGACCATCACCAAAATAATGTGTAGATTGAGCCAAGTAAATAATTTTGTTTTCATAATACCGTAAAGTTGTTTAATAATCGGGATTGAGAATTTTGTTGGCAATAGGGTTTAAACGAAATTACCTCAAAAAACATACAAATATGCTAAAAATCAGTTAAATAAAAGTATTTGTTCTTTGTAGGGACTAACTGATTTATTTAACTTTAGATGGTAAAACAATCAATGGCTCTGAAAGCATATATTTGTCTAAAACCGTTGGCTATAAAGACAAGATTATTCATAAAAACGTTGTCTTGCTTTTTGAGTTATACAATAGTGAGCCACAAATGATAATCAACTGATAACCAAGGTACTAAAACTCTTTATTTTTGATTTACCAGTTTTTATCAAATAACTATTATAAAATGTTAAAAAAACACTCCCTAGCCCTACTTTTACTAGCACCAATCGGCTTTTTGTATGGCCAAGATTTTAAGGCTTATGACCAAACCATTGGCAATT
>JAYWHL010000324.1:0-23659 GCA_043777715.1 Cytophagaceae bacterium
ACAACTTTTGATGAAATACGTGAGATATTGAAACAGGTATCAATAGCTCATCAAGAAAATGACAGAGAAATAAAAGGATTATTGCAATCCCAAAAAGAAGATAGATTAAAGTCAGAAAAAAGTAAAAAAGAAAACGATGAGGGTTTTAGAGAACTAAGAGAGATGTTCAAAGAAACGGACGTCCAGTTTCAAGAAATGAAAAAAGAGTTTAGAGAGAGTAAAAAAGAAAACGAAGAGGGATTTAGAGAACTAAGAAAAATATTTAAGGAAAACGATAGGCAATTTGAAAAAAGTAAAAAAGAAAACGAAGAGGGTTTTAGAGAACTAAGAAAAATGTTTGAGGAAACCGATAAACAATTTAAGGAAACCGATAGAAGATTTAAGGAAACCGATAGAAAGTTTAAGGAAACCGATAGATTAATAGGTGGCCTTGGAGAAGGTTTTGGTTCATTTACAGAGGGATTGGCTTATCCATCAATGCGTAAAATTTTGTACGAACAGTATGGAATAGATAATACCGTGGCCAATTATCTAAAAAGATTTCCAGATGGGACCGAAATAGAACTAGATGCTTTTGGCCACACAAACGGAACAGTAAACAATGCAGTAGTAGTTGAAGTAAAAACAAATCTGAAAAGTGTACATATTAAAAAGTTCAAAACCATGCTGAGTGAATTTAAGGAAAAGTTTCCTGATTTTGCTGATAAAAAACTCTTTGGTATTTTTTGCACGGTAGGCAAAGTTTCTAGGCAATTAAGAGAAGAAGTATTTGCAGCAGGAATACACTTGGCGATAGTACATGACGATATTTTTGACCTAAAGAAAAACGAAAATGCTATTGACTGGAATCATCGAAAATAAAAAAAATCCTCGGCCAAAACCGAGGATTTTTTTATGAATGAAGCAAATATTCTTTAAATTCTGAAAAATCTTTACTCATTTTAATTGAAACTTTTTGTTTACTTAAAAGTGCAGAAAGCCGTTCAGGAATATCAACTTTTTGGCCAAGGGTAGATTCCACAGTATCTAAAAATTTAGCATAATGTGCCGTAGAAAGCAAAACACCCGAAGTTGTACTTTTTTGAGATTTTGTATAGTCTCTCAAGCCCAAATAAGCCACAGCCGTATGAGGACACATAATGTAAGAAGTGGCATCAAAAACCGATTTCATAGCAGTTTTAGTGTTGAGGTCGTCATAAGCAAAACCACTGATTTTTTCACGGACGGTTTCAATGTCATCGCCAGCCAAAAGCCGCATTCTAATAAAATTACTAGGGTTGCCAACATCCATGGCATTACTAATGGTTTCGAAAGATGTTTGAGGATTAAAAATACCATCTTTCAAAAATCGAGGAACAGCATCATTAATATTGGTGGCGGCCACGAATTTTTGAACAGGCATACCCATTTGGTAAGCAATTAAACCAGCACTCAAATTTCCGAAATTCCCACAAGGCACAGAAAAAACAAGTGGAAGCCCTTTGTGTTTGAGTTGAGCAAAAGCCCTAAAATAATAAAAAGATTGCGGAATTAATC
The DNA here is from genome assembly GCA_043777715.1 of Cytophagaceae bacterium. Lineage (GTDB taxonomy): Bacteria > Bacteroidota > Bacteroidia > Cytophagales > Spirosomataceae > JAYWHL01. Next base: position 1,537 of record JAYWHL010000324.1, read on the forward strand.
GGCTAATATTGATAGAATTGGCGGAGGCTAAATTAAATTTTGTACTAAGTTCGGTGTCTAAAAATGCTTGTTTTACCAAAGCCTGACAGTCGTCAAAAGTACCATCAATTTCGAGGGCAGTAACATTTTTGCCGAGGGTGGTTAATTGCTTTTCTTGAATATCCGAAACCTTTCCGCTTGGGTACAAAATAGTAACTGAAATACCAGGGGTTTCAAAAAAACCTTGGGCAACTGCACCTCCAGTATCGCCCGAAGTAGCTACTAGTATTCTAATTTCTTTTTGGGATTTTTGTAAAAAATAAGACATCAACGAAGCCATAAATCTTGCCCCAAAATCTTTGAAAGCCATAGATGGTCCGTGGAATAATTCGAGAACAAAGGTATTGTTTTCTATTTCTAGCAAGGGGGCATCGAACGTGATTGCTCTATCGATAATCATGGCTAAATCATGCTCAGAAATATCATCAGAAAGTAAAGTTTTGCAAACCTCAAAAGCAATTTCTTGAATAGAAAGTGAGGCGATATTATTAAAAAAAGTATCAGATAGGCGAGGTATAAAACTAGGCATATACAAGCCATTGTCTGGTGGCAAACCTCTGAAAACGGCCTCTTCAAGGCCGACGTTTGGGCTATTATGATTAGTACTGTAAAGAACCATAGAATATGAAATAAAATAAATTTGAGAAGGCAAATATCAGTAAAACATTGAGTAAAAGCCAATTTTGAAGCAATAAAAGCATAAAATACATAATGGAACATTCATTCGGTATTTTAATTATAGAAAAAGAAATATGTTTTAGATTCAGTTTTTGGGCAATAATTAAACAAATAGAAAATCTAAAGTATTATACAAAAAATAGAACATATCAGATATTTTTAAAATTTAAAAAAATCTACACAAGTATATTGAACATTCATTTTATGGTTACAATAAATATATAAAATATAGACTTAAATCAAAATATAAGAGCAAATAATCTAACAGAGTTAAAATGAAAATATAGGGAGAAAAAGAAAATAAATTAGATAAAAAAATAGACATGAACATTCAATCATAAATAGTAAAATTACCAATCATAAAAGTAAAAAAACGAAAGATGAATTGTATTGAAGAGCCAGTTTTTTTTAGTAATATTGATAAAATATAAAGGGAAAAAAAGAATGAGAACAAGTATAATAGGGGCAGGAAATGTAGCTTGGCATTTGGCTCATGCCCTCGAAGATGCAGGACATGGGATTGAAGAAATATGGAGCCGAAAATTTTTGAATGCTAAAAAATTAGCAGATGAAATGTACGACTCAAAAGCAGTGGAAGAATTGAATTTTTCGGAAAGTAAGGCAAAAATGTTTGTCATTGCCATTGCCGACGATGCCATAGAGAGCGTGGTTGAACAAATGGTATTACCCGAAAACGCCATTGTGGTTCATACCTCGGGAACTAAATCTTTGGCCGAATTTGAAAAATGGTTAAGGATATATTCGGACGTGAAAGTACAGAGCGGGATTTTGTATCCGCTCCAAACTTTTAGCAAAAAAGTAAAGATAGATTTTGAAGAACAAGTACCTATTTGCATAGAGGCCAGCGAACAAATCACCGAAGACATACTCGTAAAAATTGCCCAAGATTTAAGCGAATTAACCTACATAGTAACCTCGAAAGAAAGAAGGATTTTACACCTTGCCGCAGTGATGGCTTGTAACTTTACAAATCATTTATTGGCAATTTCAAAAGAAATTTTAGAAGATGAAGAGTTGGATTTTTCTATGTTGAGACCATTAATAAACGAAACCTTCCGCAAAGCAATTACAACCCAGGACCCCGCCGATGTTCAGACTGGCCCAGCCAGAAGACGAGACACCGAAACAATTGAAAAGCACCTAACAGTTCTGAAAAATAAAAACGAAAATTATCAAAAAATATACAAAGCAATTACCCAAAGTATTATTGAAAAATATGAGCTAAATCTTAGAAACAATGACTGATGAACAATTTAAAAATATAACAACTTTTGTTTTTGACGTTGATGGCGTAATGACCGACGGAAGCGTACACGTACTGGAAACGGGCGAGCATTATCGTACTTATCATATCAGAGATGGATATGGTATAGAACGAGCCGTGAAGGCTGGTTTTAGGATATGTGTAATTACAGGAGGCAACCACGAAGGAATGAAAAAACGCATGGCCAATCTAAAAATACATGATGTTTATACGGGGAGTGGAGGCGAGAGTAAAATGAAAATTTATAAAAGATGGTTAGCAGATACAGGAATATCAGAAAAAAATGTTTTGTATATGGGCGATGATTTTCCTGATTTTGAGGTAATGATGAGACCAAAATTATTGGCTACCTGCCCATCAGATGCCTGCGACGATGTTCTACTAATAGCGGATTACATAACGACCAAAGGAGGAGGAAAAGGAGCGGTTAGAGAAATAATAGAGAAAGTAATGAAGATTCAAAACAAATGGTATTAAAGAAAAAAGGAGTTTACTAAAAAATAAAACCCTCTCAAAAATTAATTTGAGAGGGTTTTTAGTAGCAGGAACAGGACTCGAACCTGTGACCTTTGGGTTATGAGCCCAACGAGCTGCCAACTGCTCCATCCTGCGGTGTTATTGGACTGCAAAGGTAAGGCTTTTTCGAGAAAAAACAATACCTTTGTAAAAAAACACTGGAAACTATATCTTAATAATAAGTTTTAGATAATAAATTATAAAATTAAAAATCTGATAATCAGTAGTTTATAACAAAATTATAATAAACTTAATTAAAATAAAGATTTTCTAGGCTTCTCTAAAAAACCTCCAAAAACCTTCCAAAGCTATGAAAATTGGGTAAGACATTACCCCCAAACTAACTATTAACAAAAATGGAATTGAATCACAAAGCAGGTTTTGTAAGTATTGTTGGCAAGCCCAACGTTGGTAAATCAACATTAATGAATGTACTGGTTGGCGAAAGGCTATCTATCATAACCTCAAAAGCCCAAACCACCCGCCACAGAATTATGGGTATTCTGAATGGCACACACAAAGGAACAGATTTTCAGATGATATACTCCGACACGCCAGGAATCATCAAACCGCTATATGAGCTACATAAATCGATGATGAATTTTGTGCATGGCTCTTTGGAAGATGCCGATGTCATTATTTTTGTAACGGATATTTTTGAAAAATATGACGAAGAAGACGTGATTCAGAAACTTCAAAGAATAGACAATGTGCCAGTTATTGTACTTATCAATAAAATAGATTTGGCCACCGAAACACAAGTAAAAGAAAAAATTGCTCACTGGCGGGAGCGTTTTCCTACCCACGAAATCTTGGCCATTTCGGCGTTGCAGCAAGCCAACACTACTTATGTGTTTGAGCGATTGATAGAATTGCTGCCCCAACACCCGCCATACTTTCCGAAAGACGAACTGACCGACAAACCTGAACGTTTTTTTGTGTCGGAGATGATTCGAGAAAAAATATTTTTGAATTATAAAAAAGAAATTCCGTACAGTAGCGAGGTTGTGGTGATTGCCTTCAAAGAAGAAGAAGATATTATCAGGATTGCTACTGAAATTTATGTAGAACGAGTAAGCCAACGGGCCATTATTATCGGCCATAAAGGTGAGTCGATTAAAAAAGTGGGTACAGAAGCAAGGATTGATTTAGAGAAATTTTTTCAGAAAAAGATATTTCTCGAAACCTTTGTGAAGGTAGAACCCGATTGGCGTAGCCGAGCCAACAAACTCAAAGAATTTGGCTACGTGCAGGATTGATAAATTATAAATTATGAATTTAGTAGTATTGGTTATGAACAGATAATAGATTGATTATCAGAAAATAAGCTATACAGAGTGAAAGATTTTCAACAAACAAAAAAATGGCAAACATAGTAGCAATTGTAGGAAGACCCAATGTGGGCAAATCGACTTTTTTTAATAGATTGATAGAACAGCGTAAGGCCATAGCCGACGACGCTAGTGGCGTAACGAGGGACAGGCATTATGGTTATGCCGAATGGATAGACAAACATTTTACGGTAATAGATACGGGCGGATATGTGAGTGGCTCTGATGATATTTTTGAAGATGCCATTCGTGAACAAGTGGAACTGGCCATAGAAGAAGCCTCGGTTTTGCTTTTTATGTTAGACTGCGGAACGGGCCTAACCGACCTTGACATTGATTTTGCCAAGGTATTGAGGCGTTCTAAAAAACCCGTTTTTATTGTAGCCAACAAAGCCGATACTGCCCTCAAAGGAATGAACTCGGCCGAGTTTTATGAGCTAGGCATGGGCGACCCTTATGAGATTTCGGCAGAAAATGGCTCTGGCACTGGCGAATTACTAGACGCAGTGGTGGCGATGTTTCAGGAAAGAGGCCAAGAAAGCCCCGAAGACGGTATTCCAAGAATAGCGATTTTGGGAAGACCCAACGTAGGAAAATCATCGTTTTTGAATGCCCTTCTAGGAAAAGAACGAACCATCGTAACCAACGAAGCGGGTACAACCCGAGATTCGATTAATACTCATTATAAACTTTTTGGTAAAGATTTTATCTTGACCGACACCGCTGGCCTACGCAGAAAAGCAAGGGTAAAAGATTCGATTGAGTTTTATTCGGTAATGCGGTCGCTGAGGGCCTTGGAAGAATCCGACGTTTGTGTGGTGGTAATAGATGCAACCCGTGGCCTCGAAGCCCAAGATGTAAACATAATTGCCCTAGCCGATAAAGGCAAAAAAGGAATTGTGATTATGGTAAACAAATGGGATTTGATAGAAAAAGATTCTAAAACGGCTCTGACTTTTGAAAAAGACATTCGCCAAAAACTTGGCCAGATAGACTACCCACCAATAATTTTTGCATCAGTACTCGAAAAACAAAGGATTTTTCAGGTAGTAGAAAAAGCCATGGTGGTACATGAAAACAAAACCAAAAAAATTACAACCTCTAAACTCAATGATGTAATGTTGGAGGTTATCAATAATTATCCACCGCCAGCCCTTAAAGGCAAAGACATCAAAATAAAATACATGACCCAAGTGCCAACGCCAAGCCCAACGTTTATTATGTTTTGTAATTTGCCTCAATACATCAAAGAATCGTACCAACGTTATTTGATAAACCAAATGCGTAAACATTTTGATTTTGAGGGCGTTACGATTACGATATTTTTTAGAAAGAAATAATGACTCTTGGATTCAATAAATAGTTTCTGAACGCTGGTCGGGTTTTAACACCTTGCCAGCGTTTTATGCTATAACCTCAAAAATAATGAACGCCCAAAATCTTCGTATTTTCACTATTTTGTCAGCCATTGTGCTTTTGAGTATCATTGGCGTACAAACTTATTGGTTTAGGCAAGCCATAAGCCTAGAGGATAGCGATTTTGATAAACGTGTAACCGCCGCCTTGCGTGCCAGCACCAAACGCTTGCTCAAATTTAATAACAACCCCAACAACATGGTGCTAAAACCCGTAGAGCGGATTTTGAGTAGTTATTACACCGTGCAAATCAACGATGTGATAAAACCCGACGTGCTAGAGGAGTTTTTGAAACAAGAGTTTTTGAGACAAGACATAAAAAGTAATTTTGAGTATGGTATCTACGACTGTATGAAAGATAGGATTCAGTATGGGGGCTATGTGTGTACGTCCGAAAACTGCGACAGTACCAACACCATGCGGTATGAGTTTCCGATGATAGAAAACCACAATTATTATTTTGGGGTGTATTTTCCCGACCGCCGCCAACATCTGCTCAATCAAATGGGATTTTGGTTTATTTCTTCGGCAATTTTGGTGGTGGTTATTGGTTTTTTTGGGTATGCCCTTTGGGTAATTTTTAGGCAAAAACGCTTGTCAGAAATTCAGACCGATTTTATAAACAACATGACTCACGAGTTCAAAACGCCTATTTCTACTATCTTGATTTCGAGCGATGTGCTAACCAAACCGAGTATTGTTGATAGTCCAGAACGCCTTTTGAGTTATGCAACCATCATAAAAAACGAAGCCAATCGCTTAAAAAAACACGTAGATGCGGTTTTGAATATTGCCAAAATTACGGATACAGCAGGTAACAATTTGAATGTAGAACGCCTTGATTTTCACGATATTATTCATGAATTAATTCAAAACCAAGCACCAACCCTACAAGAAAAAAACGCAACGATAACCTTAAAACTCAATGCACACCACGCCCTTATCCAAGGCGACCGTATGCACCTTAGTAACGTTTTGCACAACCTCATAGACAATGCAAGTAAATATTGTGAAGGCTCGCCAAGGATAGAAATAAGTTCTCAAAATGTTGATAATCAACTGATTATTAAAATAAAAGACTACGGTTTGGGCATAGCGGAAAGAGACATAAAGCTAATTTTTACAAAATTTTATCGAGTACCCACGGGCAACGTACACAACGTAAAGGGCTTTGGCTTGGGGCTGTATTATGTAAAAATGATGGTGGAAGCCCACAAAGGAAAAATTACCGCCGAAAGCAAAATAGGCCAAGGTAGTACATTTACGTTAAGTTTTTTGAGTACAGAGTCGCTAGGGTAAATTTTTAACTAAATCCATTGACCGTAAAACCACCATCAATGGCTAGGTTTTGGCCTGTGATATACGAAGCCAAGGGCATGGCCAAAAACGCAACTCCCGCTGCCACTTCATTGGCGTTGCCGATTCTGCCCAAGGGTGTTCGGGCAATGACCTCTTCATAAAAAACAGGATTACTCAACACCGACTCCGTGAGTGGCGTGTGGATATACCAAGGCGACACGGCATTGACTCGAATGCCATCTTTTGCCCATTCTACGGCCATATTTTTGGTAAATTGAATAATAGCGGCCTTGGTCATACCATAAATCACGCCCGATTTGAGGTGGGTCATACCCCCAACCGAGGCTATTGACATTACATTTCCGCTTGATTTTTTAAGCAAAGGATAGCATTTTCTGCTCAATTCATACACCGAAAATAAATTGGCATTGACTATTTTCTCAAAATCGTTTTCTTCAAATTCGGTAATCTTTTTGCGGATATTCATGCCCACATTATTTACCAAAATATCAAGCACCTCAAGCGAATCCACGAGGGTTTTGATACCTTCTTTGGTGCTTAAATCGGCTTGGATAATTTTTAATTTGGGCGATTTACATCCTTTTTCTAAGGCATTGAGGGCGGCTTGTCCTCTGCCTACGGCAATAACGGTAGCCCCCAGTGCCAAAAATTCTTCAACTATCGCCTTTCCAATGCCTTTTGTTCCGCCCGTAACCAAGGCCGTTTTTCCTGTTAAATTCCAGTTCATTGTTTCTTTATTTTTGAATGGCAAGTAAGCACTTTATTGCTAAATCAAAAAAATCTAAATAAAATTCGATAATTTATTTTTTATAAATACATAGTAATCAAATAGTTATGAAATATTTAAAAATATAATTACATAAATATTTGATAATATTGAACAACGTTCAATATATTTACATCGTAATTAAAAAATTAATCATTCATCACATTGGGCGTAAACGAAAGAAAAGAGCGAGAAAAAACAGAACTCCGAGAATTGATTTTGGAGGCAGCCACACACGTATTTGTGCATGAGGGCTATGAAAAAACCTCTATCCGAAGCATTGCCGAGCGAATAGAGTACAGTGCGGGTACGATTTATAATTATTTCAAAGACAAAAACGAAATTTTGTTTGCCATTCACGAGCAAGCCTTTGAAAAATTCTTGGCCGTTTTGAGTAGTGTTTCGGACGTAGAAAACCCCCTGGAGCGTATCAGGCAGATGGGTTATTTGTATCTAAAATTCGTTTTTGAAAACCAAGAACTCTACGACCTGATGTTTATAGACTATGCCCCCATGGACTGTATCAAAGAAAATGCCGCTTCGTGGGAGTGTGGAATGCAGAACCATATTTTGCTGAGAAACTCCGTAGCTGAATGTTTAGAAAAAGGGCTTATTAGGCCAATGGATATAGATTTGGCCACTTTTATGATTTGGAGCCAAATGCACGGAATGGCCTCGTTGGTGATTCGAGACCGCCTAAGTATGTTTGAAAAAGACGCCATAAAACCCATGCTCAATGCCGTGATAGAGCAAATGCTGGCACTGTATAAAATTTGAGAAGATAGAAGGTAGAATTTGAGAAGACAAGACATAGAAGCCCTGAAAGGGCGAAGTAAAATAGCCTAGGACAATCGCCCTATGAAATAAGAGAAAGAACAAGAGTTTAGGAGTAACCATTTATAAGAAAAAAACCAAATTTATGAATCCGATTTTAGCATTTTTTCAGTCCAATATTGGCAAAAAATTAGGAAATGGTTCATCGCCTTTGGCCAAATGGCTCGACGGTACGCTCGAAAGCGTAACAGAAGGCTCACTTTCGGCGTCGTTTACGGTGAGAGAAGATATGTGCAACCCAGGCCGAATTTTGCACGGAGGCATTGCCGTGGCCATCATGGACGACCTCATGGGTATGACAGTCGCCAGTATGGGCTACGAATTTTTCTTTACGAGTATTAACCTAAGTACGGATTTTCTTTATTCTGTGCCAATGGGTGGGCAGATTGTTTGCACGACCCAGATAATTAGGGCAGGCAAAAAAGTAGTAAACATAGAAGCCAACATTAAAGACAGCCAAGGCCGACTGATAGCCAAAACAACCTCTAATTTGGTGGCTACTTCACAGAGTTTTAAGCCAAAAACCAACGAATAAGAAGTTTAAACAATAAAGCCATGCAAACAATTTTAGGAGCTAACGGCTCGATAGCCAACGAGTTAGCAAAAACACTCCCGCAATATACCAAGTTCATCAGGCTGGTGAGTAGGAACCCCCGAAAGATAAACGATACCGATGAAATTTTTAAAGCAGATTTGCTAGATGCCACCCAAACCGACAAAGCTGTTGAGGGGTCAGAGGTTGTGTATCTAACCGCAGGACTGGTTTATGACATTAAGATTTGGCAAAAAAATTGGCCAATCATCATGCAAAATGTGATAGATGCTTGCAAAAAACATAAAGCCAAATTGGTGTTTTTCGACAACGTGTATATGTATGGACAAGTGGCAGAGCCAATGACCGAAAACACGCCCATTAAACCAAACAGCAAAAAAGGCGAAGTGCGTGCCAAGATTGCGGGAATGATAATGGACGAAGTAGCCACTGGAAACTTGACCGCTTTGATAGCCCGTTCAGCAGATTTTTACGGGCCCAATACACCATTAAGTTTTATGAATGTAATGGTTTTGGAAAATCAGGCCAAGAAAAAGAATGCCCAACTAATGATAACCGCCCATACAAAGCATTCGTTTACCTACACGCCCGATGCTGGCAAAGCCACGGCATTATTGGGCAATACGCCCTCTGCCTATAACCAAGTGTGGCATTTGCCAACCGACAAAAACACCCTGACTGGCCAAGAAATCGTGGCTTTGGGTGCGGCGGCTTTTGGCCAAAAACCTAATTACACCGTTCTCCCAAAATGGTTATTAAGGGCTTTGGGTTGGTTTGTTCCTGTGATTGGCGAAAGCGTTGAGATGCTTTATCAAAACAGTAACGATTATATTTTTGATAGTTCAAAATTTGAAAAAGCCTTTGATTTTCAAACTACTAGCTATGAAGAAGGTATCAAAAAAACGGTTGAGTCTTATCAATCTTAGATTAAACAAAGACCCACGCATAGCCACAAGATTATGAAACAGTTCATTTTATTATTTATCTGTATATCAATTAGTTATAATACGGTTGCTCAACAAAGTACCCTCCTCGAAGGATATATTCAAGAGGGCATAGCGGGCAATCATATCCTCAAACAACAGGGGTTTCAGGTACAAAAAGCAGTTTATGCCCTTGCCGAAGCCAAGGCTTTGTTTAAACCTACGGTGGGGTTTAATGCCACTTATTCTACGGCACAGGGTGGGCGGGCGTTGTCGTTTCCAGTTGGCGATTTACTCAATCCAGTTTATAGTACGCTCAATCAATTGACTCGCAGCTCGGCATTTCCCCAAATCGAAAATGTAAACGAACAGTTGGTTCCCAAAAACTTTTTGGACTATCGCCTCAAAACCCAAATGCCTATTATCAATGCCGAAATCAGGTATAATTATGAGATAAAAAAGCAGATGATTAGTTTGCAACAAATTGAAATCCAAGTATTTAAGAAAGAATTAACCAAAGATATTAAGCTGGCCTACTTCAATTTCTTGAAGGCTAGTCAGGCACTTGGTATTTATGAAAATGGCATAAAAATCCTGCAAGAAAGCGAGCGTGTAAACAAAACCCTGATTGCCAATGGCATGGCCAATCCAACGGTGTTGATGCGGAGTCAAAACGAAATAAGTAGGATTATGGACGAAAAACTTGCTGCCGAAAACACTCGTAAAAATGCAGCGGCCTATTTCAATTTTTTGTTGAACAAAGATTTTCAAGCCAGTATCGCCATTGATAGTATTTTGATTGGTCAAGAAGTTCCTGTTTTTGTAGGTAGCGGCCACGGCCATAGAGAAGAGTTAGACAAACTAGCCGCCGCCCAGCAAATAAACCAGACGATTCTTAAATTGAATCAGTCCTATAAAAAACCAAAATTAGGCGGCATTTTGGACCTTGGTTCGCAGGGAACGGCCACGACTTTTAATACTAAAAATTTCTTTGCCTTACTGGGGCTTTCGCTCGACGTTCCGATTTATGCGGGCGGGCGTAACCTCCAGAAAATCAAGCAAACAGAGATGGAAATTGCCTCATTGGGCGAACAAACCAAGCAAGTAGAAGAACAACTTTTGTTGCAAAATACCTTAGCCCAAAACTCATTAAATGCCGCCCGTGCCATTGCCCAAAGCAAGGCTGGACAGGTGGCCACAGGCCAACGCTATTACAGAGATTTGCTAAAAAGATACAAAGAAGGCCAAGCCAATTTTATAGAATTATTAGACGCCCAAACCCAACTGACCAATGCCCAGTTGCAACAGTCGGTGGCTCGATTTGATGTATGGCTGAGGTATGTAGAATTAGAAAGAACATTAAATAATTAAAACATGAAAATCATTCAATTCCTTTTGATACTTGGTTTGTTGGCAGCTTGTGGCAAAACCAAAGCCCCCAAAGAAGAAAAAACTTTGGGCGTAGTTAGTGTAGAGATGGCCAAGGTAAGCAAAGAGATTTTGAGCCGTCCCATCACGGCATCGGGCTTAATTTCATCTTTGGACGAAGCTCGTCTTTCTTTCAAGGTTGGGGGCGTTATCGAACAAATTTTTGTGAAAGAAGGCCAAAACGTAGCATCAGGGCAGTTGTTGGCCACTTTGAACCAAACCGAAATTGCCGCCCAAGTGAGCCAAGCCAAAGAAGGCGTACAAAAATCTGAACGAGACGTAAAACGCATCGGTAATCTTTATAGAGATAGTGTGGCCACTTTCGAGCAGTTTCAGAATGTAAATACGGCCTTGGCAGTGGCCAAAGAAAATCTCCAGATTGCCCAGTTCAACCAACAATATGCTCAGATAAAAGCACCAATGTCGGGTAAAATATTAAAGAAAATAATGAACGAAGGAGAAATTACAGGGCCTGGTTCGCCTGTGTTTTTCTTGATTGGTGCGGGAACAAAAGGCTGGATAATTAAAGTGGGCCTTAGCGACAAAGATTGGGCCAGAACCAAACTCGGCGACCGTGCCGAAGTACATTTAGACGCCTACCCCGACCAAACATTTACAGCCACCGTTAGTAAATTATCCGACCTTTCCGACCCCACAACGGGGACATTTGCAACCGAACTGACCCTCAATACGGCAGGCCAAAAAATAGCTACGGGGCTGATGGCCAGTGTAAATATCATCAAAAACGATGCCGTTGCCACAACCGTTATTCCAGTAGAGGCTATCGTTGAAGCCAATGGCCACAAGGGTTTTGTGTATATCAACGAAAACGGAAAAGCCAAACGAATTGCCGTAACGATTGCCTATTTGTTGGGCGATAAAGCCGTGATTTCGAGTGGCTTAGAAAACGTTTCGGCCATTGTTTCGGCTGGGGCAATGTACCTTAGCGAAGGGGCGAGTATTCAGATTAATCAGAAGTAGCTTAGATTCATTAAGGAAGGCTTCGCTCAAAGCGAAGCCTTCCTTAAAAAGCCTTCCTTAAAAATTGAAAAAATTATAAAAAACATACACAACGCTTCTGAAATTGATTGTTTAGAGGCTTACTTCCCATGAAAATAGCAGAATTTTCAGTAAAAAATTATCAGTTTACCATCATCATTTTTGTAATGGTAATGGCTTTGGGTATTAACTCCTTGATGAATATGCCCCGTAGCGAAGACCCCATTTTTGAGTCTCCGTTTTTTACGATTATTGTGGTTTATCCCGGCACCAGTTCCGAAGACATGGAAGAACTGGTTGTAAACCCCATCGAGCAACAATTATCTAGTATTGAAAACGTAAAAAAAACGGTTTCATCTATCAACGATGGTATTGCTATTGTTTCGCTCGAAAGTAATTATGGCGTGGACGTAGATGCCAAATACGATGAGGTAATCAGAGAGGTAAATACCATCAGGCCAAAATTGCCAGAGGGCATTGTAGATATTCAGATTAAGCGATTTAGCCCCGAGGGCGTTAATATTTTTCAGGCGGGGTTATTGTCGGAAACGGCTTCATACAAAGAACTAGAAAAACAGGGCGAAGAATTAAAAAAACGCTTGTTGAAAGTAAAATCACTCAAAACAGTCGAAACTTGGGCATATCCAAAACAACAAGTAAAAATAGCTTTGAGTCTTGATAAAATGGCTCAAAACAAAGTGCCTTTATCGAGGGTATTACAGGCCATTCAAAGCGAAAATCTGAACATTCCTGGAGGAAGCATAGAAGCGGGTCCCAAGAAGCTAAATATCAAAACGTCAGGTTCTTACGAGAATATTGATGAAATAAAAAACACCATAATAGGAGCAAATGGCCAAGCTGTTTTACGCCTTGGTGACGTGGCCGACGTGGCCTTTGACACCGAACCCGAAAGCTATTTGGCTCGCCTAAACGGCAAACGGGGAATATGGGTAACTGCCACCCAAAAGGGCGGAAATAATATATTCAAAGTAGGCGACCGCATGAAGCCCATCATTGAACAATTTAGGGCTGAGTTGCCCAGCCATATCAAATTAGAACAAAATTTTGACCAAGTAGAGAGTGTTCGTAAACGCCTAACAGGCTTGGCCAAAGACTTCGGTATTGCCATTTTGCTGGTTTTGATTACGCTCGTTCCCTTGGGTTATCGAGCGGCACTAATCGTCATGATTTCTATTCCGCTGTCGTTGGCCATTGGCCTAAGTGCCTTAGATTATCTGGGTTATAGCATCAATCAGCTTAGTATCGTGGGTTTGGTGGTGGCCTTGGGGCTGTTGGTCGATGACTCCATCGTGGTTGTAGAAAACATAGAACGTTGGATGCGAAATGGTTATGACCGCCGCACCGCCGCCATACAAGCCACAGGGCAAATTGGCTTGGCGGTGTTGGGTTGTACGGCTACCTTGATTTTTGCCTTTTTGCCCCTAGCCTTTTTGCCCGAAGCCTCTGGCGACTTTATCCGAAGCCTGCCCATGGCTGTTATCGTAACTATTATTGCATCGCTGTTTGTGTCGCTGACCATCGTGCCGTTTTTGGCCTCTTTGATTTTGCCCAAAGACGAACACCCCGAAGGTAATTTTTTCTTGCGATTACTCAAAAAAGGCATTGAAGGTAGTTATAGACAACTTTTGAATAAAGGCTTGGCACACCCAAAAATAACCCTGCTCATTGCTCTTGGTATATTTTTGGGTAGCTTGGCTTTGGTGCCTTTGGTGGGTTTTAGTGTTTTTCCAAAATCAGAAAAACCTCAATTTTTAGTTCAGATAGAACTGCCGCTGGGGTCTAGCCTCGAAGCCACCAACAAAGCCACACGTTGGGTAGAACAGATTCTGAGCAAAACACCTAGGGTAAAATCGTATGCCAGTAATGTAGGCATGGGCAATCCGAGGATATATTATAATGTGTTACAACGCAATAAGGTTTTTAATTATGGCGAAATATTTGTAATACTAGAAGAAATGGAGGGCGAAGAAAAAAGCGAAGTTGTGCTGGCCATTCGTAACAAAATGGTGGGCTATGCTGGGGCAAAAATAGAAGTAAAAGAATTTGAACAAGGCGCCCCCGTTGAAGCCCCCGTTGCCATCAGAATCTTTGGCGAAAACCTTGATTCTCTGCGGTCTATCTCATTAAGAGTAGAAAAAATTATGAAAGAAACCAAGGGTACAATTTATGTAAATAACCCCTTGGCAATGGTTAATACCGAGTTAAAACTAGACATCAACAAAGACAAAGCGGGAATGTTGGGTATTCCTACTGCCGAGATTGACCGAACCGTTCGTTTGGCTTTGGCAGGACTCAAGGTGGGGACTTTTCAAGACAACGATGGCGATGATTACGATATGAACCTGACCCTCAAAGGCCAAAACAATCACCCCAACCTCGGCACTTTAGACAACGTTTATGTGAGCAGCGTTACGGGGGCATTGATTCCGCTTAGTCAAATTGCTACGTTGCGTTTACAAAGCTCGCCCACGGTTATTCGCCATTTCGACAAAGACCGTTTTAGTACCGTTACGGCCTTTATTGATGAAGGCAAAGGCTATTTGGTAACGCCTGTAAATACCGAAATCGTAAAAAAACTCCAAAACTTCAAGTTTCCAAAAGGCTATCGTTTTGTGGCCGCTGGCGAGCTAGAGCGTGCTTCCGAATCATTCGGAGGGCTTGGGCCTGTGGTTTTGATAACTATTTTTGGTATTTTGGCCATACTCATTCTCGAATTTAGGACTTTCAAAAGTACCCTCATCGTGTTGTCGGTAGTGCCTTTGGGGGTTATTGGGGCGGTGTTGGTTTTGCTAATCACGGGTTATAATTTCTCGTTTGTAGCCATTGTTGGCGTGATAGCCTTGATAGGGATTGAGGTTAAAAACTCAATTCTTTTGGTGGACTACACCAACCACCTCCGAGAAAACGGCCTAAGCATCGACCAAGCCATTCAAGAAGCAGGCGAAACCCGTTTTATTCCTATCATTCTCACCAGCCTAACGGCCATAGGCGGACTATTGCCCCTGGCCTTAGAGCGGAATCCCCTCTTTTCGCCCTTGGCTTGGGTAATGATTGGCGGGCTTATTAGCTCTACTATCCTGACCCGAATCGTTACGCCCGTTTTGTATAAACTTTTACCACCAAGCATAGGAAAATAAATTACCGATGAAAAAAAAGTCGGAAACAGGCGTACCACGCTTCAAAAGCGTGGTACGCCTATACAAGTTGAATCGTTACGCCCGTTTTGTATAAACTTTTGCCACCAAGCGTAGGAAAATAAATTACCAATGAAAAAAAAGTCGGAAACAGGCGTGCCACGCTTCAAAAGCGTGGTACGCCTACACAAGTTGAATCGTTACGCCCGTTTTGTATAAACTTTTACCACCAAGCATAGGAAAATAAATTACCGATGAAAAAAAAAGTCGCATTCCTTAGGGGAGTTAATGTAGGCAATATCAGAATCAAAATGCCTGATTTGAAAGAGGTTTTTGAAAAACTAGGATTTGAGCAAGTCAAAACCTACCTACAAACAGGCAACGTTGTGTTTGAAAGCAACGAAAGCATAGAAGAGATAAAGCCTAACCTAGAAAAAAAACTAAGCCAAACCTTTGACTATGAGGCTTTTGTGTTGTTATATGATTTTGACTATCTGGTAAAAATCGTTGCAAATTATCCTTTTGAAAAAGAGGAAAGCCATCATGCCTATGTTGTTTTTGTGGATAACGAAGCCATTTTGGAAGAACTAAAAACCCTCGCCACAAGCATCAATGAGCCTATTAGCTTAGAAAATCAGGCTTTTTATTGGAAAGTTAAGAAAGGAGAAAGCCTAGAAACGCCCTTCTCAAAAATCTTAGCCAAAGCAAAATATAAGAAAAACACAACCGTCAGAAATATTAATACGCTTGAAAAGATGTTGGAGGGTTAAATTATTGATTATCAATAACTTATATTTTCAATGCTCCAAGATACCGAGCAAAAATCTAAAGTAGGGGCTTTGGCTAAAAACCGTAAATCTGTTCAATGATTTCGTTTAGTGTATTTTCAATGTTCGTGTCGTAATGTTCTCGTGTTGCAATACTTTCTAAAATGCCTTGAACAGTAGAATCAATTAATTGCTTTTGTCTGGCTGTTGGTGCAATAAATGGAATTTTCTTGATGTAGTTTGCTGGGTTGTTTGCAGATGGATTAATTGTCCTGATAAGTTTATTACAGGTTGGGGAATTGAAAAACGCTAACAAATAATAGGTCAAACTTTCGTCTTTTGGAAAAATACCAACAATTGATTGGTCAAATAATTTGTTTTCAATCAAGGATGCCGTTATGCTTGACGAACTTATCATAGGAACACCAATGCCAAACTTAAAATAATATTGCGGGTTTTGGAAACGTGCTTTTTTGTCTTTTTTATAATGCGAAACAGCATTTTTACTCCAATTCATAAACCAACCCTCGGGCTTTAAATATTTTGTATTCCCGCCTTTTACAATTGGTAAAAAGTATTTTTCGCTATCAAAACCGTCAAGAATATTAACGGTATTTTTATATTCCCGATTGATTTTATTGGGGTCAACTAAATCGTAGTTTTTCCCGTTTTTTAAGTCGGGACTATTGACTTGCAAAAAAACTTTGTCGTCTCCCGAATAAAAACCCGTAACGCAATTGGCAATATCCCCAACTTTAAATGCTGCTTCGTTAATAGCTTTTGAAATACTTGAATTATCCGAGATTAAAAAAGCATGGTCAGGATTCCCAATTATTTCTTGTTGTGAAAATGAATAAACTTTTAGCTCCTCTTTATTAATTGCCGATAACTGCTCAACCGTTGAAAAATTAGTAAGAACATTGAAGCAATTGGATAAGCATTCCTTTTGATTGCTTTTCTTTTGTAGCGTAATTATTGAAAGGTTTGCATATCCAAAATTCACGCCTGGGAAAAACGAAGATGGAAATAAGGCTAATTCTATGATTGTTGTTTTAGTTAAAATATGCTTTCTTATTGCTTTATGCGTATGCAAATTCAGAAATGTATCAGGAATAATGAACGACAAAATGCCGTCTTCTTTTAGTAGCTCAACACAACGAAAAAGAAACAAAGTGTAACTTTCTTTAGCATTTAGGTCAGAATACATTTTTTTAAGTAAAGCCCTTTTTGCTAAATCTTGCCAAGCTCCATAAGGTGGATTGGCAATTATTTTGTTGTAATGTCCACCAAAATTTGAATTAAAACTTAAATCATTGTCGAGCAAAGTATCACATTCCCTGATAGTTACATTTTGGAAGGTTGAAAATTTACTTTGTAAAATAGTAACAGAAGCGGGATTTAATTCGTAAATATCAATGTTAGCAAATTCATTGTCATCTAAAATAGCTTCTACAAATACCCCATCGCCACCACAGGGTTCAAGTATTTTGTCGGTTGATTTAAGCAAAAGTTTATCCACCATATAATCAACAATGGGTGTTGATTTGGTATAAAATGCCTGATATTTTCTCGCTTCTTTTATCATTACCAAAGTAGATATTGAAGTAAGTTATTATCAGTAAAATGTGCTGTGGTTTCTGCATTAAAGTCGTTAGCCCAATCAATATTTGTATCAGTCCATAGCTTTAAATCATAGCCTGAGTATTCTTTAATTTTTTTGTAAGCTTCACTACCACAATAGGCATCCCAAATACTTGAATTTTTTAAAGTGTTGAAATAGCTATTATTTTCTTCGGCTCTTACAAAAAGTAAACATTTATAATTTTCATCAAGATTTTGATAAATTGTTGCTACCAATAAAAGTCTGTTTGTGTTACCCTTTTCGTTTGAACCAAAACCACTTTTAAAATCAACGACATATTTTTGGTCGTTGTGAGAAAAATGTAAGTCAAGTTCTAACTGGATTTCTCCTGAACTAACCAAACTCCAAACCCTGTCATAATATTTCTTTAATTCTTGTTTTTCTTCTTCTGCAACGGTTAATCTATCAATGTACTCTGAAATTTCGTCTGTCATCTTCTTTTTAACTTCCGAAAAAAGCGGCGGTATAAAAAGCGAAAGGTTATTAATTGGATAGTAAAAACATAGCTTACAAAATGGATCCCACAATTCGCCAACTCTTCGAGAAAAATCCATATATTCATAAAGTCTGACGGCATTCCTGCTTTCAATCATTACTACATTATTGCAGTAGGTAATCATCAGAATACTTTCAAGTTTTTCTAGGTTCGTCCACCTTTCTTTTTCAGCTTGTTGCAAAAGTGTAGTTATCAAAACGGATTTTGTTTGATTTAGACTTTCGTTTATGGCTCTTGCTCTTTTGTCAGCTTGTGTTTCAGCAAATCTTGTTTTAATGTTTGTCAAAGCCTCGCTTGCCCTATCTCTAAAGTAAGATAGTAGCTCTATTTTCCTGTCTTTTATGGTCTTGTCTATGTTCATTTACTTCATATAGCATTGGCTATAAAGTTAGGCATTTTGCTAAATTTTTGCTTAAGCTAGGTGTTTTTATGGGAGATACACGATAAATAACTCATTGGCAGTCGCTTAGTTGTATAAGTGCAGTACGATTGTAAGCATCTTACAACTTTGTTTAATTCTAAACCAACGAAGTTTTCTGAAACTTTTACTCACTTTTACCCATTGGTAAATTATCCCTTGTGTTTTTCTGAACGCTGATTGCTCCGAAAAGTCCTAACAAAAACGCAAAAGCATAAAAGCCTTTTTCGCTTGGCAAAAGCGTTGCATTCCAAAGCCCTACCGTTAGCAACAGGATAGACAGAATGGTTGCAAACCAGCAAATACTATAATAAATATCGGTTACGGGAAGACCCTCTAGCCTATCTCGTACGCTTTTTTGTAGCGAAACCACCGCAAATAGGCCAAACATTAATACAGTAAAGTAATAGCCTTTTTCGTTTAATAACATTTCAGACCTCCACAGGCCGATTAAATAACCGAGCATTCCTGCTCCTAATGCTACCCAAGATGCAGCCACAAATGCGTTTGATGTTTTTTGTACCATTTTAGTTTTGTTTATAGTTTAAGAAAATTATGGAGTTAAGGGATACTCAAACGCAAACTTACGCTTTTTTCAAGCCCAATTCCTTTAATCTTTCGTCAAGAAATTCGCCCGCTGTCATATCCACATAAAGTTGCGGGTGGGCTTGGCTAACACAAGACGGCAAACAGGCGAGGTTCATTTCGGGACGAGGGTGCATGAAAAATGGTATCGAATACCGAGGCATATTTAGTTTTTCTTTGGGCGGATTCACAACCCTGTGTATTGTCGATTTTAGTTTGTGGTTGGTTAGTCTATCCAGCATATCGCCCACATTCACAATCAGTTGGTCGGGCAGGGCCGTGATGGGTATCCAAACGCCGTCTCGTCGCAGTACCTCCAGCCCCTCGGCCGATGCCCCCATCAGCAAAGTTATCAGGTTTATATCGCCATGAGCCGCCGCTCGAACTGCCCCTTCTTTTACGGTAGCGGGGTCTATCGGAAAATAATGGATTGCCCTCAAAACACTATTGCCATGTTTTACTTTGGTTTCAAAATAATCTTCCTCCAAGTTCAAATACGTGGCAATGGCTTTGAGTAGATTCTTGCCTGCAAACTCCAAGGTACGAAAAGCATCAGTGCTAATATGTTCAAAATCAGACACTTCTACTGGAAAAACATTATCGGGGTAGTTTTTCCAAATGGGGTCTCCATCATTCACAAAAGGTTGGCCAATGTGATAAAACTCTTTGAGGTCGGCCACTTTAAAGCCTTTGGCTGTTTCTTTTCCTTTGCCAATATAGCCCCTTTGGCCAGCTATTCCTTCAATGGCATAAGCCTGTTTTTGGGTGTCGGGGAGGTCGAAAAACGATTTTATAGATTGATATAATTGGCTCGTAAGGGCATCAGAAAGGCCGTGGTTTTTGATAGCCACAAAACCAATATCATTAAAGGCCGCCCCCAAATCGGCTACAAATTGAGCCTTTTGCTGGGCAGAACCACTTATAAAATGAGCTAAATCTAGCGAAGGAATGGCGTTTAAAAGGGTTGAATCTTTCATTTCTTATGGTTACGATTTTTAAAAATTTACGATGAGGAATAAAGAGATAGTAAGCTAGACAACGAAATGGATAAATGTAAGGTATGCGTGGCACGAATCGTGAATAACAAAACAGCAATGTTGTTATCAAAATCTCTACATAACCCGATTGCTTTTTTGCAAAGATACACAAAAACGAATCCTCATTTATTGTTCAAAATTAGGTTCTTAAAAACCCTGTGTCTATCTTCGTTTTAACTAACCCCCCTCTTTATCAGATGATTTCAAAAAAAATCTTGATACAGACCGTGGTTGTTTGCTGTTTAGCTTTGCCCACCCAAGCACAGTACCCTGGCGAAGAATACCTAGGAAAGGCTTCGTTTTATCACAAGAAATTTAACAATCGCAAGACCTCTTGTGGCGAACGCTTTCATAACGATAACCTCATGGCGGCCCACCGCACCCTGCCTTTTGGCAGTTTGGTAGAGGTTACAAACCTTGCAAACAACAAATCGGTCTTGGTGCGTATCAACGACCGTGGGCCTTTTTCCCACGATCGCCTCATTGATGTTTCTCAAACGGCTGCCAGAGCCCTAGACATGATAGCGGCTGGCACTGCCGATGTTAAAGTACGGGTATTGATGGTACCCACGCCCGAAGGCTCGGTAATGTTGCCCTCGTTTGGCGAAGCCCCCAAAATGGATTTCCCACAACACCAAGCCATCAGGATAGACTCTACCCAAAAGGGCAGGTACAGAATAATGCCCGAACTACCCAAAAATTAAACTTGGAAAGATAATCAGCGAGGAGACTGTTGGTCAAGAGCCGTGTATTTATCAGCGATTTCGTCTGGAACGATTTTGATAACATTGGCCAACACCATGGTTATCAAGGTTTTGGAAGCTAGCCACATCGGAATCCCCGCCACTTGGGCATACATTGCCAAGGTTATGCTTGGGTGTTGGTCTAAATATTTTATGAGGGTTTCTTCTTTGGGGCCATATTTAAAGCTAATGTTCTGAATGGTATTCTCCCATTTTAATATCTGACGAACTTCTTTACTGGCCTGTACCGAGCGGTCGGCTATTCTTACGAATGCCTTTCGGGTATCTTTTGAGGCATCAATAATGGCAAAATGGGGTTTTTGAAAACTCTTGGCTATTCTAAAAAGTAAAACCTCACGGTCGTTGCTCACAAAAATTCTTTCTACTTCATACGCTATGGCAGGTGTGCATAATTGTTCAATGGCTCTTACCAATAAATATTCGTCTTCGTCGGCAAATTTCAGGCCCTGAATTTTTCGGTCGTCGCCCACGCCCACAAGCAAAATTCCGCCCTTTGTATTGGCAAAGGCCACGATTTCCCGTACAATTTTTTCGGGGTGGGCGGCCTTTAGCTTAAACTCTAAAATGTCGGTTTCGCCCCCACGCACCAAGTCTTTCAGTCCTCTCAAATCCAAACTAGAGGGTTTGCTGCGTGTGGCCGTTTTGGCTATCAATAAATTAGACAGGGCGTTTGTCATGGTTTGGGCTTTGGGTTTTCAAAACCAAAAAATTAGCACTAAGGAATACTCAAAGATAAACAATGCGTTTAGTATCCTACAAGCAAAACGAGCATTTTTCTAAATTGTTTCATTAGTTAGAATGACCTAATTTTGTGCTAGAAATCTAAGAAAATATCATTTTATGCAATACGACATTATCATAGTAGGGGGGGGCATCGTGGGTTTGGCCACCGCCTATCAAATTCAAGCCCAAAAGTTTGGCCTAAAAGTTTTGGTTTTAGAAAAAGAAACCGAAGTGGCCAAGCACCAAACCGCCAACAATTCGGGTGTGATACACTCGGGGCTTTATTATAAACCAGGCAGCCTAAAAGCTACTAATTGTATCAACGGATATTATCAGTTAATAGACTTTTGCAATCAAGAAGATATTCCCTACGAACTTTGTGGAAAGGTAGTTGTGGCCAGTACTCAGGAGCAAGTACCGCTACTAAACAACCTCTACGACCGAGGCA
>JAYWHL010000325.1:0-8579 GCA_043777715.1 Cytophagaceae bacterium
AACCGAAGGTCTTTTAGTTCTACCGAAATTTTTACGATGATTATGCAAAATTTCCCGAATGTGGCCGTCGTGGGCGATACAACAGGCGGCGGCATGGGCAACCCCACCACCCGAGAACTGCCGAATGGTTGGTTATACAGGGCATCGAGCAAACAACGAGAAAGAGCCAACGGGGCAATTATAGAAGGCAAGGGCATATACCCCAATGTGGCGATTTGGAATACGCCAAAAGATGTTCAACAAGGCCGAGACCGCATTTTGGAAAAAGCAATAGAGCTATTAAAATAAGATACCGAGTGGCTCTGAGTGCTGGTATAAAATACAGCATAACACAGAGATTTGTCTAAGAATATTGCTTTCGCAAAGGTGTTTGGTGAGCCACAAACCACGGAAAAGGCTTGATTATCAATACATTATGCTTAAAATTGTATAAGTTAATTTCAAAACAAACAGGCGTACCACGCTTTAAAAGCGTGGCACGCCTCCGTAAGTCATGTTGGCAGTTCGCTGTTTTTATTTTGTAGCTTCTAGCCATACATTAATAATTTTTGTCAAATCGGTTTTCCCGTTTTCAATGTCTTGTATATTTTTGAAAGTTAAAATTGCCCTATCGTTTGATTTCCAAGTCAAATTATCAAATTCTTCTGTTATCAATTTTTGTTTTGGTTGTTCTTGAACTTTTGCACCGCAATGAAAAATAATTTGGATTTGCTTTGTTGTTGGCGGTTGGATTCTCATCGTTATTCGGTCTTTGTCATTAATGCAATAATTTGGACCATTCCATTTTATGTTTTCTGCTAAATCATCATTTGCCGTCAAAATGCAGTTCCGTAACAGTTCAATTTCACTTCTTAATGAGTGATGTAATTCGTCCAAAAAAATAGTTACTTCGCTATTTAGTTTAGTTGATTGTTTTGTCATTTTGTTGAGATTTTTAAGATAGGCGTGCCACGCTTCAAAAGCGTGGTACGCCTCCAGTTGATAAATATCATAACCCGTTTACGAAAGTACCAAAAAGAGAGGGAGAATAAACGCTAAAAAATGAAAATAGCAAAGCCAAAAATCAATAAGATAGAAATCGGCCTTTTAGCACTTTGTTGTGCTTTGGCTTTTCCGTTTATGTATAGCGATTTTGTAGAATATCAAGCCTTGAATGGCTTGTTCAAAACCTTTATTTTTGTGGGCTTTACCTTCCTAAATCCTGTGGTGTTGGCCATTGTGATTGTCTATTTTTTCACACCCATTTTCTTAAAAAACAAACGCTTCTTTGTCTTTATTTTGTATTGTTTGGTATTGCTAGTGGCCGATGCCTTTTTGTGTAAATACGTAGCCATGTTGCTTTGTGGGTGTTGGTTGCCCATTACCCTCAACACCATCGTAAAAGCCATGCAATATCAAGTAATTGTGGCCGCTCCAATGGCTATGATACTGATAATCAAACAGTTTATCGAAACTCAAAATCATTTATTATTGGCCGAAAAAGAAAAAAAAGAAGCCGAACTCAAGCTATTAAAACAACAAATAGACCCCCATTTTTTGTTTAATAACCTCAATATTCTCGGAGCGTTGATTCAACAAGATAAAGGCATTGCTGGCGAATATCTCAAAAAATTTGCTAGTTTGTATCGCTATATCATTAGCCATAAAGACGAAGACGTAGTGTTACTAGACGATGAATGGACTTTTGCCAAAAACTATGTTTATCTGCTCGAACAGCGTTTTGGCAAGGCTTATCGCTTTAATCTTTTGGACTTATCAAACCAAAACCATCAGCTATTATTTACTCGTTTTGTACCGCCTGGGGCTATCCAAACGCTCATCGAAAACATAACCAAACACAACCAAAGCGAAGAAGAAAAACCATTGGCCATTACGATTGATTTTGATGATGATTACCTGACCATCAAAAACGAAATACGCAGTAAAATTACGCCTGTGGTTTCTACCCAAACTGGACTTCAGAATTTACAAATACGCTATGCCTTGTTATCAGACAAAGCCATGACAATCAATAAATTAGATGGTTTTTTTACAGTAAAAATTCCCTTACTAAAATCTATTTAGATGAAAATTTTAATCATTGAAGACGAGGAAATCGCAAGCCAACAATTAGCACAATTTATCAAAAAATTTGATGAAAGCATAGAAATTTTGGCAGTCCTCCGTAGCATAAAAGAGGGCATGGTTTGGTTTGCTCAAAACCCTGCACCTGATTTAATTTTTTCGGATATTGAAGTACTAGACGGCAATATTTTCGGGCTTTTTTCGAGTATTGTCATCAATAGCCCTATAGTTTTTACAACGGCCTACGACCAATTTTTACTAAAGGCTTTTCAAACAAATGGCATTTCATATATCCTAAAACCTTATGATTATCAACAAGTTAGCGATAGTTTTGAAAAATACTATGCCCTCAAAAAATCGCTTTCGACCACAAAGCAAGTACTAGACCCTACTATCATTGACCACCTACGGGCTATTATTCAGCCTAGTTTCAAAAACTATAAACAGCGTTTTACAGTAAAAATGCGAAATGGTATTTTGATTTTACCCGTAGAAGAAATCAGTCATTTTCAGGCTGACGAAGGCATTATTTTTGCACATAGTAAAAATCAACAAAAATACCCACTCAATGGTACGCTGGCAGAAATAGAGGGTTTGATAGACCCTGCGATTTTTTTTAGGATAAATCGCAGCGAAATTATCAATATCAACTACCTCGAAAAACTAGAACCCTACTTTAACGACAGGCTATCAATAAAACTCAAAAATTGTCCAACCCTTGTCCATACCAGTAGTGGCCGCACCTCCGAACTCCGCAAGTGGCTGGCCTAGGAATTGCCCAAGGTTTTACTTCTTTTTATAAAAATATAAAGGCTGGTTTTGGCCTTCGCTGGTGGTGTAATAATCTTGGCCGTTGCTTGCCCAACAAATGGCCTCGCCTTGTGTTTCGGAACGATATGTCAAATTAGCTGGACTTTGTTGTAGGGTCTGGGCTAAGGTTTGGCCAAGGGCTTTTTTCCAATAAAAAACTTGTCCGTAGTTTTTAACTAAAATCTGCTGCCCATCGCCCGAAATATCCCCTGCCGTTACATAATTAAAAGGAAGTTCGGTAATGAATTTAGCTATATTTTCGGCCCCTGTTGATTGCGGATAGGCCAAAACATAGACCCTAGAACGAGCCTCTCGTTTGGTAACAACGTATAAATCTTGGGTAAGTGGGTCTATCATCAGGCATTCGGCGTCGTGCGGACTATCTTCGTACCGAAAGGTTATTTTTTCGATATTTTTAATTACAAAATCGGTCGTGTTTTCAGCAAAAACGGGTTCTTTGAATTTATAAATAATATGCTGATTACGGACAGCATCGTTATCGCCAATGTCAGCCACAAAAACATAGTTCTGGGTAGGTGTTTTCAAACTAGCAATGTCTTCATAATCAATGTTTTGACAGCCCTCCATCGTGTAGGTAGCCTGCCAATTGCCTTGGTTATTCATCAAAAAAACTCGATTTTTATCGCCCGAATCATTATGTGTCCATAGCATAGTTGGGTTGGTGTAACTAGCCGCCAAGCCCGATGCCTCGTTGATGGCATTTACGTTTATGATACCCGCCGTTTGAAGCTCAAAACTGGGTGGTTCTTCTGTTTGAGGGCTTGGCTTATCGCCCTTGCAACAAGCCAAACCAGCCCAAACCCAAAGCAATAGGTATGTTCTGAGGGGTATCATCAAGAAAGAAACGAAAGAAATTATGCTCATTGCCTAGGGTTGTGTTACCAAATCGACCAATAAATCAACCCAATCTTCCGAGTTATTCAAACTCTCGACTAGTTGCCAGTGTTGGCCGCCGTTTTCTTCAAAAATCTCTTTATATTCATCGCCTACTTCGATGGTTGTTTCCAAACAATCCGACACAAAGGCAGGCGAAAACGCCAATACTTTCATTTTACCCGCCTTGGGCAAAGTCTCTATCACTTTGTCGGTATAGGGTTTTATCCAAGGGTCTCGCCCCAAACGGCTCTGGAATGCCGTGGAATAAGTGCCTTCTTTGAGGCCAAGCGATTTTACCAATTGGCGGGTGGTTTCAAAACACTGGGCCCTGTAACAGAGGCGATTGTCGGGCGTAATTTGCTCGCAACAAGCCCCAAATTTACAGGTATTACCTGTGTGGTCGCCTTTACGGATTTGCCGTTCGGGAATCCCGTGATAACTGAACAAGAAATAATCAAATTTTTCTTTTTCGATATAATTTTGGGCGGCCTTCGTAAAATGCTCGATAAACTTGGGGTGGTCATAAAACGGCCCAGTGATTTTGAGTTCGGGAATGGTTTGCCATTTGGTCATAATTTCCATCACTTTTTCATAAACCGAACCCGACGAAGCCGAAGCATATTGCGGAAAAAACGGAACTACGACTATTTTTTCTAGTCCCAATTGCCTAAAATGATTCAGTCCCGTTTCGATACTTGGGCTTTGGTATCGCATGGCCAAACGCACTTCGTAGGCATCACCAAGGCGTTTTTGCACCATTGTTTCTATGTCTTGGCCATAGTATTTGAGGGGCGAGCCTCTTTCGTCCCATAATTCTTTGTAAATTTTGGCCGACTTGGGTGCCCTAAATGGAGCAATGATGAGATTGACCAAAGCCCAGCGAGGTATAAAGGGGAAGTCTATCACTCGCCCGTCCATCAAAAATTCACGTAGATATTTTCTTACGTCAGGCACAGAGGGGCTGTCGGGTGTGCCAAGATTTACTAACAATACGCCAGTTTTTGCAGAAGTTTGCATTGATTATTTATAAATTAATTGAATGATGTTATTGGCTTTGGGCTTTAGGCTTTAGGCTATATGCTTTATGCTTTAGGTATTTGGACGAATTGGTTACGCTATTGATTTCGTAATTGCTCGTATATCAAACTTATAGCCTACGGCTTATTGCATACAGCTAATTGAGCTAAACCTTTCGTTTTCGGGCAATGTGTTTGTCATAAATCATTTGAATGATACCGTCTTTGAGGCCCAAATCGGGAACGATGATTTCGGTGGCACCTGCCCACTCCATAGCCGAAATATAAATTTTTGCGGCAGGAATTATAACATCGGCACGGTCTGGGTTGAGCCTCAATTTATTAATTCTATCCTCCAAACTAAACGATGCCACGTGGTTTCTAATCCTATTTAATTCACTGATAGTCATACTATTATCACTTATTTTATTGGTAGCAATATTAAACAATTTGCTAATATTACCCCCCGTACCCACAGCCACTATGCCAGCGTGCCGAGGGTCTATGTAGTCGGCAAGCCATTTTTTCATTTTTTCCCAATCGCCTTTCAGTTCCTTGCCTTCGAGCAGCCTTACCGAGCCAATCTTGAAAGATTTTGAGGCAACTTTTAGGCGTTCTACATAAATATTGAGTTCGGTCGAACCTCCCCCTACGTCAATATGTAGGTAGTTTTTATTATCCGAAAGGGCTTGTAATACCACATCGTTTATGAGTTCGGCTTCTTTTGCTCCTTCAATCACATGGATTTTCATATCGAGCGTACCGTTTATTCTCGTAATAATATCATGGGCATTTCGGGCTTCTCTCATGGCCGACGTTGCACAAATCATGTAGTCTTGCACTTCGTGGAGTTCCATTAACAACTTAAAAGAATGGAGCATTTTGAACATACGAACCTCGCCCTCGGCACTGATTTCGCCCGTATGAAAAACGTCCATGCCGAGCCTCAACGGAAAACGCACGTATTCTACTTTTTTGAACGATACAAAACCATCGTTTTCTAAAACCGTTGATATTTGCAAACGGGCGGCATTAGAGCCAATATCTATGGCAGCAATTTTCATATTATTTTGTGGAATTTTGATGTAGTTTAGAGCATTAAAACATAACCATTACGAATCTTTGTATGTACTTAACCAAACACAGCAAGAATCGTTTACGGATTACACCACAAATATAAGTTTTAAAAATCCTAGACCTTCATCAAAAATTAGGGTTTCAATCATAAATGGCTTTTGACAATTGGCTGTGAGTAAATGGCCCCACCTAATCCTCCTCAGTAGAGAGAGCTTACAAACCGCACGTTATCAGGCATTTATAAAGAGGATAACAGGGATTATTTTGTCTGGACTACTTATGATTTCTTTTCCGTGGTTGGTGGCTCACCAACCACCTTTGCGAAAGCAATATTCTTAGATAAATTCTGTGTTATGTTATATTTAAACCACAAAGGCACAAAGAATACAAAGAGTTAATATTCAGTTTTTTATAAATAATTTATTACAGTGTTTAATGAGTTTTTTGGTTTTTTTTGGCAACATAATACGTAAAAAAGTCTCAGTTAATTGGAATAGCTAATTTCGAATAGGGGCTTGAAATTTTGGCTTTGCTATGTTTTTGCCTCGGAGAGGCTTAACCTTTGTAGTAAAAAACGTCAAAAACCCTGTTATTTCGCTTCGGAGAAGCGTAACCTTTGCTAGGTTAGGCTTCTCCGAAGCCCGAAGAGGGGCGTATTATAATTTCCTACAAAGGTTGTGCCTCTCCGAGGCAAAGTATCAGAAAGTAATCTACGATTAAAATAACTTATTAAACACTGTACTTAACCACGAATTATCCAAGGCCATATTGGCACAAAACAACTTAATTAGACTGTTAAAAATACGAAAATCAAGACCGCTTGGATTGTAGAATTTGAAGATTGGCTATCTACAACCAAATAAAAATGGTTTCTTTGTATTTCAGAAAATCCAAAAACATGAGCGTTCCCCAAAAAAATGGCTTGATAGACAACATAAAAAAGTACGTTCAAACCAAAATAGAACTGGCCAAAGAAGACCTACAAGACCGAATACTGGCCACTGTGCAACGCTATTTGCCCTTGCTGGGTCTAGTTTTTACGGCTGGATTAGCCACCGTTTTTTTACTATTGGGCTTGGCGTTTTATCTCAATACCATTTTGCATAGTTCGTTTTGGGGCTTTTGGATAATCGCATTGGTATTGATGGCAATGGCTGGTTTTTTGTGGATACAGTTTCAAACAATTATCAAGAAAAAACAAGAATAGTATTACCGTTTACTAAGAATAGAGATTTTGAAATTAAGAATCTGTTATCTTTGTAGTCGCAAGCCCACCCACCAAAACGCTTTGCTTATGAACCTCAATATCATTCCTCCCAAGCCATCAGCAAAAAAAATAGAACTCAACGAAACGGCAGAAGCCCTTCTTCAAAAAATAGAAAGCCAAATTGCCAATATCAAAGACGAGACTATCCAAAAAGCCAAAACCATTGCCATCATCACGGGCAGTACAATAGCCGTTTATTGGTTGGTAAATGCCCTTTTGGAAGACGATGACGATAAGAAATCTAAGAAAACCAAAACATTGCCCCTTGTCCAAAGCCTAGACCCCGCCCCAGTGGCCTTGGCAAAAAACCAAGAAGATTCCGCCATTTTTACGGCCATTAAAGGAGCATTACTAACGCTTTTGTTGGGAATAGCCAAAGAAAAACTGACCGAAGTTTTACTGAATTTAAACAAAACCAATGCAGCCGAATAACCTTGACCGTCTTTATGAACTTCGTAGAAAAGGCCAAAAAGCCTTTGCCGTGTTGTTAGACCCCGACAAAATACGTTTGGATAATTTTAGTGAATTTCTGAAATTTAGTGTAAGCCAAAAAGTAGATTTTTTCTTTGTAGGAGGCAGCCTCATTACGAGCCACATCATGGGCGAGGTAATTGCCCAAATCAAAGCCCAAACGCAGATTCCTGTTATCATTTTCCCTGGCAACAACCTTCACATCGAATCAAATGCCGACTCTATTTTGTTTTTATCGCTGATTTCGGGTCGTAATGCCGAATTTCTGATTGGCCAACACGTGGTTTCTGCACCTGTTTTGAAGAAAAGCGGCCTAGAAATTTTGCCCACTGGCTATATGTTGGTGGATAGTGGCCAGCAAACCACGGTTTCGTATATAAGCAACACAACGCCCCTCCCCCACGACAAACCTGGCGTGGCGGCTTGTACGGCCATGGCAGGCGAAATGCTAGGCTTAAAACTCATGTATTTAGATGCAGGCAGCGGAGCCAAAAGACCCGTATCGCCCCAAATTATTGCCGCCGTGAGGCAAAGCGTGGAAACACCGATTATTGTAGGGGGAGGCATCAACACCACCGCCAAAGCCCAAGAGGCATTGATGGCTGGGGCCGACCTTATTGTGGTTGGCAATGGCATAGAACAAAACCCAGAACTATTGCCCATGGTTGCCCATGTGGTGAGGCTTCAAAACGAAAAATTAAGTAGCTGTAAGCAATAAGCCGTAGGCTATATGCTCGTTTCCGTGGTTGATGGCTCACCAACCATCTTTGCGAAAGCAACATTCTGAGACAAATTTCTGCCATTTCCGTGGTTGGTGGCTTACCAAACACCTTTGCGAAAGCAATATTCTTAGACAAATTTCTGCGGTATGCTATATAGCTTATTGCTTATCGCTACTTATCTCCTTTATACTGCCTCCTTCTCTCTGGCAAACATACCTAAAAATAGCTTCTTCTGCATCGGTCATGGTTATATTT
>JAYWHL010000326.1:0-3093 GCA_043777715.1 Cytophagaceae bacterium
CAGTTTTTATATTTATGTACTTCGTCAATAATCAAGAGTTTGCCTCCCAATTTATGCCATTCTTCGGCAGTTTCTAAGAGATTTTTGGTATAAAACCAAGGGTGGTCGGCGGTAACATATAGCGATTTACTAAGGTTTTGTGTTTTAAGGTATTGCAAAAGCATTGTTGTTTTGCCAACGCCCCTGATTCCTTTTATGGCAATCATTCGTTGGTCAAAATCAATTTGATGATAGAGGTACCTTTTAAAATCTGAGGTTATATTTCGGAGTAAATTGTCTTGGAACGAAATGAGTTTTTCCATAATAATGTTTTGAATTGAATACAAATATATCTATTATTTGTATTCAATTCAAAACAAAAATGTGTTTTATACGTCTATCTTAACTATCAATGGCAATTAGTTTGGACTTAATGTGCTACTACTCCAAAAAGCGATGCCTCTCCTTTTCTATATTGGTGCAACAAAAATAGTTCCTCCCCAATACCAATCTCTGAAACTATCATTAACAAAATGCCTTCCTACAAGCCAATGTTGGGGTAGGGTTATATCTTCGGCTCTGTATCTGAGGGTTTTAAGGTCAGGATAAGAGGGCGTTTCTTTGACTTCTATAGCCACCGTTTTATTCAAAATAAAATCTATTTCTTGGCCTGATTTTTTTTGATAATAAGCCAGATCGCCTACATTACGTAGTTGGAGGGCGATGGCATTTTCAAAAACTTGCCCACTGCTTACCTGTGCCAATACTTGTAGCATCCCTGTATCGGCCAAGTAGAGTTTACGTTGTCCCGAAATTTCTTTGTCTTTGTTCTTGGTAAAAGCTGGTACAGTATGTACAAAATAGGTGTACTCGAACAAGGTTAAATACTCGTTTAGTTTACTACGGTTAATGCCCGATACGCTACTTAGTTTACTTACGTCTATACGGTTACCTGTATGCGAGGCCAACAATTGACACAAACGGTAGAGGTCGTTGCTTACCTTAAAATCTGATAATAATTTGATGTCGAGTTCGATATAGGCATTGATGATATCTTTCAAAAAAGCGATTTTGTCTTCGTTGGTTTCGGACAATACCACTTCTGGGAAACCTCCAAATTGCAGAAATTGCTCGTAATGCTGTTTGAAAATATGATAGATAGGTTCTGAAAATGGCCGACAGGCTAGGTCTATAAATTGGGCTTGCTCAAATCCCTTGAACAACAAAAACTCATTGAAACCCAATGGGAATAATTCAAAAATCCGTTTACGACCCGCTAGGCTCTCTGTGAAATGATTTTTGAGATAATACGAACTTGAACCCGTTAGTATAAATTTGATACGATAGGTGTCGTAAAGGTATTTGACAACACTGGGCGTGTTGGGAACGAGCTGTATTTCGTCTAAAGCCATAACGGCAGGCTCGTTGAGTCGGATACCCAATGCTTTGAGACCCTCTTCGATGGCTTGGTACCTATTTTGAGAGAACAATACTCGATTTTCTATTTTTTCAAAATCAAGGTAGATTTTGTTTTGATGCGTTACTTTATCAAGCAAAAACCGTAAAGCGGTGGTTTTGCCTACTCGCCTCATGCCTGTTATTACAGTAGCCTGTGCTTGCGACAAATGCTGTTCTAAAGCGGTAAAGATGGTTCTTTTGTACATATAGTGTATCTTTTTGTGTAAATATAATTCAAAAAGTTAGACTATGTTATATTTTTATGCTCAGATGGTAAAAAGGGAATCCAAAAAAGCCCTCCGTTTCCAGAGGGCTTTGCTTTTTACTGATTGCGGTAATTGTACGAATACGACTTGACGAGGTTGTTGTTGGGGTCTCGAATGGCGATTAGGCGGTTAAAATTATCGTATTGATAACTGGTGGTTAATCCGTTTGCACTCGTGCTTTGTTTGAGGCCAATTAATGGATAATAATCTATACTGGTTGTTTGAGCAAGAGTTGTACCTACGCCAATGGTTTTAGATTTTACCAAATTCACTTTGCCAATGTCAGCAACCCCAAAATAGCCTAAATTAGTAGTGATTCCGTTACGCTCTGTATAAGAAAGCAGGTTTCCGCTGGCATCGTAAGTGTTAAAAGTAACCTCGGTTATGGGAATTGGGCTACTGGCAAATTTGGTTTGAACAGTTGATGGAAGTATGAATAAGTTGTTAAAAATATTAAAATTTGTTCTTTTCCATTGAATAACAATGATTGAAGGGTTTGTGCCAATGCCTTTACGTAATTGGGTTTGTTCTTCTAAGGGGCTTGCAATCATGTTTTTGGCTACCATCTGTTGAGACATGGCATCGGTAAAATCAAAAGTATATTTCAAAATAATCTCCTTTTGTCTGTTAAATCGATACAAGAATAGACTATCAGGGGGATTTGAAGTGGTAACGGATTCGCTCTGATTAGATGCTGTTTTAACGAGTGCAGTATATAGCCCTCCGTTATTGGGGTTGGTAATGTTGCTGTAATAAAAATTACTGGCCGATACCACTGGATTTTGACCATTTAAATCAAAAATCTTTTGTACGGTCGATACTTTGTTTACTTGAAGGCTCGTAATGCTGAAAAGAGAATAAGCAACATCACAGAATCCGACTGTACTAAGGCAACAGCCTTGCCCATAAGGTGCAATACCGCAGTCTAAATATTTTACCTTCTTTTGAGCCTTAATTACTTCAATACTTACCGATGTAATGTAATTGTATTTGTTTTCAATTTCTTTTACTACTTGACTATTAGCATTAAAATCTTGTTGTTTGGTCAGTAGTCCTCTTAGCGATTCTCTTGAGTCGGGCGTAATGTAAGGCATCAGTTTAGGGTCTGATGGGCTACTGTCAGGCACATTCATAAAATAAGAAACTGTTTTGCCTAAGGTTGCCGTAAGTGGCCCATTGGTCATTGTAACTTTGCCATATCCAACCGTACCTCCTTGAATAGCCCCTAAAAAAGCTAAAGAAGCGGAGTTTCTTCGGAAAACATCAAATTTTTTAACGGTTGTTTGTTCGGCAACATTTGTAAATGAAGT
This sequence comes from Cytophagaceae bacterium, assembly GCA_043777715.1. Classification (GTDB taxonomy): domain Bacteria; phylum Bacteroidota; class Bacteroidia; order Cytophagales; family Spirosomataceae; genus JAYWHL01. Next base: position 3,014 of record JAYWHL010000326.1, read on the forward strand.
TTCTTTTAAAACGTAGTGATTAGCTTCATTGGAAATTGAAATACCATTGCCAACTGTCAAAATTAAGGAAATAGTACTAG
>JAYWHL010000327.1:0-3089 GCA_043777715.1 Cytophagaceae bacterium
TCACTTCCGCCTTTGGTGAATTTTCAACAACTGGTACGTTCATAACATTTAGCAACCAAGCACCAGCAAATATTACAGTTGGATTTGCGCCATCCAGTCAGATCGTAAAAACAGTAACCGAAGGTGTGTTACAATATAATTCACCAACCCTGTCGGTTATTAGCCAACCCACAAAATATCAATACAGAATTACAATAAACCAAGATTATTCTTGGTCGGCTGCCCAGTTACAGTATGTAGTAATGCACCAAATTGCTACAATTTTGGGGATTTCGCCAAATCAAAACATCACGCAGAAGCATTTATTACCAACTCCAATACTTAAACTATCAGATGCTGAACTTGGCCAATTGCGAGCCATGTATCCAGCTTCAGGTTTGCCAGCGCTCAAAACTGGACAAGTAATAATAGCCTCTTCAAGTAGAGCATCAGTGATTGAAGCCACTGTTACAAACACAAACGTTGTACCCCAAGTACTGAGTATAGGGCATTGTTGGTCGTCTAAAAGTCTAACACCTACCCTAAACGACAACGAAGGGTTTAGCGGCGATGGTTTGCTGAAAAACACCCAATTAAACAGCGTCGGGACGCTTTCATCACTCTATGACCTCAAAGCAAATACTAAGTATTACATTAGAGCTTATGCCCGCAACGACTGTGGCATAGGGTATGGCGAAGTTGTAATTTATACGAAACCATGAAATACGAATCAACCGAAAAACGCTCACAAATTCAAAGCGATTATTGGTAAGCTTTGATAGAAACAGAGCGAGCCAGCCAAAACGTTATGGTGTTTGAAGAAGAAACTATGCCTTCATCAACTGAATGAGAGACAAAAATATCGTTAGAATCGTCTATCAGAATATCATAAATATCGGTTTTAGGCTTGAGGCTTTCGAGTTCAAACCAAATCAAAATTTGTGTATCAATGAGGTATTTTGGCATGGTTACATACAGTCTGAGGTCGTTTAATGGCTCGTTGAAATCGTCTGGAATAGAGCCACCCAAGTGTTTAAGGCCGCAAGGTATTCTTTTCTTAGATGTCTTTGTGGGGGTTAGCTGTTACGTCCATGAACAAAATAACGACCTTTGATTTTTTGACATTGGTGGCTGGTTCCTCCAATATAAAGACTCCATTCTCGTAAATGGAGTTGATAGCGGGGTACATAATTTTAGGTGTTTTTACAGAAATAACAAAAATGAATTATTATAATTTGTTGGGTGTGCCGAATTACATTCAAATTAGCTTTTGGTTGGCCTTGTACTTAGCCAGCAGCTACACCCACGCCCAAACCCGCATACCCGACCCAAACTTTGCCGTCGCCATACTAAAAGTATGCCCCAACTGCATAGAAACTGCTGCCAATAACTTCGAAAAAACAACTGCTGAAGGTATTTTGCGTTTTGAGTTAGCCACGTTAGCAACCATTAGCCAAACCAATTCAGGGCAATATAAAATTACACTTAATCAAGATTATAAATGGACAGATGCCCAGTTAAAATATAGAGTATTGCACCAAGTGGCCACTATTTTGGGCCTACGGCCAAACCAAAACATAGTACAAAGCTATTTGCCGCTAAATCCACCTTTGGTATTATCGGGTAGTGAACTTGCCGAATTACAAGTCTTATACCCTGCTTCGGGCTTACCAAGTCTCAAAACAGAACAAATTACACAAAATACAGCCAGTAAAAAACCAATTATAGAGGCTATTGTGAGTAACTTTGAGGCCGTGCCGATGGTTTTGAGTACAGGGCATTGTTGGTCTTCGAAGAGCCCAATGCCTACATTAAATGACAACACGCGGGTATGAGCGGCGATGGACTGACAAAAAGCGGCCAAAGCAACAGTTCTGTAGTGATTTCGTCGCTTTATAATCTTACATCGGGTACAAAATACTACATTAGGGCTTATGCCCGCAACAACTGTGGCATAGGCTATGGCGATGTTGTAACTTATACGAAACCATGACGAATGAATCAATATTGAACTTATGACAGATTATTTGAAAAAATTAAGAGCAATGCTAAACGTAAATAAAAATGTTTAACGAAACGATACAAAGATTGGCGAGTGCCTTAGAAAAGCAAAATATTCCGTACATGATTATTGGTGGCCAAGCGGTTTTATTACACGGCGAACCTCGGCTTACCCGTGATATTGACATTACGCTTGGCATTGATATTCAAGAATATGAAAGTGTAAGACAAATAGTTGATTTTCTTGGACTTAAAGCGTTGGTAGATTCGCCTAAACAGTTTATAAACGAAACCAGAGTATTGCCTCTTCTCGACCCAAAGACAGATATTAGAATTGACATGATATTTTCGTTTTCAGACTTCGAAAGACAAGCTGTAAAAAGAAGTATTTCGGTTGAGACCAATGGATACATGGTAAAATATACAACTGCCGAAGACCTTGTTATTCACAAAATGTTTGCTGGCCGCCCTCGTGACTTAGAAGATGTGAAAGGCATATTGCTCAAAAATACGAACTTAAATATGACTTACATTGACGATTGGTTAGAGCAATTTGATTTAATTTTAGAGAAAAATTTAAAAAGTAAATTGAGGGTAATTTTAAACAGTATTCAAAAAAAATAAAACCATGCTAAGTGCCAATTACGAAAAATTTAGAGAATTTGAAGAGGCGTATATTGCCAGTATACCGCCCAACTTTGAGGCCAACTTGCGTATTTACGATGCCATGTACCAGCAAGCTCGGGCAATGGGACATTTTACAGAAAAAGATATTTGGCTTGGCTTTGAAAGTACGCTGGAAGTAGCAAGAATCATCAACCACAAAGCCCTAAAACGAGCAGAAAATCTATGATAACATCAGAACAAAATAAACTTATTATCAACTACTTACAACCATACAACCCTATCAAGATCGGAATTTTTGGGTCGGTGGCACGTGGGCAAAACACGCCTAAAAGCGATTTAGATTTATTGGTAAATTTGGCCGTTCCGCTCGATTTATTTCAGTTTATGGAAATTTGGGACGATTTGGAAGAACTCTTAGCAATGAAAGTGGATTTAGTAACCGAAAATGCCCTTAAAACCTCGAACAAACGAGTACAGAAAAA
>JAYWHL010000328.1:0-8557 GCA_043777715.1 Cytophagaceae bacterium
AATGATTTTTGGTATCAGTACATATTTGTAGATGGCAATGGCAAAACTTGCCAAAACGATGCAATGGCTCTAAAATTAGTGCAAGAAGCCACCAACGAACGATGGTCTAAGTATAACACATTGTTCGGGGTGAGTAGGTATTCATTTGTTGGGATAGCTAGTTGGGACAAAATCAATGATGATTTCTTAAATCTATATTCCCAGATGGCTACGATTTGCTTGGCACAAAGGGCGGCAGTTATAAGATTTTCGGACAAAATAGCCGAAATCAGTAGCAACGGTATTGAGACTGACGAGGTAACGACCTTGTACAAAGCTTATATTGAGTTTAGAAACAAATTGTTTTTTAGGGAAATAACCGCACAAGAGCAAGGCATAGAGCTGTATGACCTACTACAAAAACAAATGCGGCTAGAAAAAGAAGTAAAAGACCTTGACGAAGAAATAGCCGAGCTCAATACTTTTATGGATAGCCAAGAGCAGAGTGGACTTACAAAAGTGGCCACGTATTTTTTGCCTGCGTCATTGCTTGCCGCCATTGCCACTTTTTTTAGTGACAAGGATTATTATCAGTTTGATTATATTGGATTGAACTGTTACGGTTACCAAAATATCACATGTAGGTATTTGGGTCTCATAGCCCTTGTTTTATTTGGTTTTGGGATAGGTAAGGTTATATTAAAATGGGACAACATTGAAAAATATTTTAGAAAAAATGGATAAACAAACTCTTTTGATTGCCGTAGTTGGCTTTGTGTGTATAGCCATCTTGCATTTTGTGTATAAAATTTGGTCGCTTTGCTTAAGTGAACGAGCCAAAACAAAAAGGTTGGCAAGCCAACAAATACAAGAACTGGCCATAATGGACAAAAACAATGAACAGCGTACTAAAGACAACGAACACGCTCTGGAAATGAAAATCGTAGAATTAATTTCAAAAATATGAGATCACTATGCACAAACTAGAATTTACCCTCCGTCAGCACACGCCGCTGATACATTTTCAACACCACCAAGATGGTGCCACCCTACGTGCTACGGAATTAAAACCGAAGTTGGATAGGTTTATTTTGGAGAGATTAAATTCCTCTCAAAAACAACTTTCTTGGGTAAAAGTACTGCCAAACAATGGCGTTTCTCTTGATTATAAATTATTTATCTGGGTTGAAGACGAACCTGAAAAATTTCTCATTTCATCATTTATCAGAAAAAAAGATAAAGAAATTTTGAATGGGAAACATATAAAAACACTCGCTCCAAGTTCATATTTTGCTCAAGAAAAAGAGATTAAAGATTATGTAAAAAACCCTAATCTAGAATTTTCCAAATTGGGTATTATGCATAAAAAGAACTTGAGCGTAGAGATTAGAAGTTTTCATGATGACCTTATTCAAATTATTGATGCCTCATTAGAAGATTTTTTTGTGCATGAAAATTTTGGAACACGGCAAAGTAAAGGTTTTGGGTCTTTTACAAGAGATGTAACAACCGAAAGTTCATTTGAAGATAGTCTATTAAAACACCCACATTTTCAAAAAGGATTTCGCAGAAAGCAGTTGGCAACTAATTTGTCCGACATTTTAAAAATCATTCAAAGCGAATATTCAATTTTGAAATCTGGTAATCAAAATACTGATTCTCAAATACAAATTTTTTTCAAGGATTTTGAAAAAGAAGAGGGAGGGCATTCGATTGATTGGGAGAAGAAAAAAGCGAAAGATCACTTAGTTTTCAAAAAAGGAGATGAGAAGATACAAGATCTAAGAAACAACCAAAATTATCAATATGTTAGAGCCTTGCTCGGGCTTGCCGAGGAGTACACTTACCCTCATAATGAAAATCAAAAAGTTAAAATCAAAGCCATTGAAAAAGATATTGAGCGTTTTAAATCTCCAATTTTGTTCAAGGTATTTGGTAATCGTATTTATATACTACCTAATTGTATTGATCTGACTATTTTTGATACGCAGTTTGATTTTTCTAATGAGAATCGAGTTTTGAAATTAAAAACGCCCCCGAAAAAAATAAATGAAACTGAAGTATTTGATTTAGCAGCGTTTCTTGACTACGGTTTAGACAACAAATGGGAAACCTTAAAAAAATAACCTCAATGACCCACTACCTCGCCATCACTATTGGCCCTATCTACGAAACTTTCCGTCATGTAAGACATACACGTGAAGTTTGGGGAGCCAGTTATTTGTTTTCGCACACGGCTCGCCTTATTATTGAAGACCTCTGCCATGGCAATACTGCTGATAATGCCCAATATTTTATCCAACCAAATATAACTGGAGGGAGTATTTTTGAAAGACAGTCAGGTGTGGGGCTATTCCCAGATCGAATTATTGTTGATGCCAAGATTTTGAGAGGCCGAGAATTTGAAGACATCAAAAAAACAGTATTGACCGAGTTGGCTAAAACCATTGGCAATGAGGCAGATGTAGGCACTAATGTTAATTTTCTCAAAAACTATATCCGAATTGATAATGGCATTTTTGAGGTAAAACCCGATGAAAACCCTATCAAAGTGGCCAGTCAATTTTTGGATGCAGCCGAGCTAAAACCCCACTTTGCGACAGAATATCAAAAAAATCCACTCAAAGGATTTTTCAAAACCATCAATAAAAAAGATGGATTCCTGAAAAGCCACTATAGGGCTGTAGATGTAAACAATACAGTAAGATTTGAATCATTGGTCGAGATAGCTACTCGTGAACTTTGGACGAAAGATGACATCTCAAAACAAAAGTATGTTCAATTGGTCAATCAATACTTATGGGTTAATGATGATGACGAAGACTCTGACGGAGATTTTGTCAAAGCCTTACAAAAGGAAGAAAACTTTAAGGTAGATTTCAAAACGTATCATAAATACATTTGTGTTGTCAAAGCTGATGGCGATGCCATAGGTAAACATATCACGTCGCTCAAAACCATTTCAGAGATTCAATCGCTTTCTAAAAGTTTGCTTGATTGGGGCGTGGTGGTCAAAGACACCATTCGCAATTATGGAGGTGTACCCATCTACGTAGGGGGCGACGATTTACTGTTTTTTGCACCTGTTTGCAACAAGCAAAGTAAAGTTGATGCTAAAAATATTGTGGCATTGTTACGAAAAATTAAAACTGATTTTGAGGATAGCTTTATTAAATCAGAAGATTTTAACCCCAGTCTCTCTTTTGGGCTTTCGATTACCTACTATAAGTTTCCGTTGTCAGAGGCAATGGCTAAAGCAGACAGTCTTTTGATGCAGGTTAAGAAAAACGAGAATACTGCACAAGGACTAAAAGGAGGCAAACTGGCCATGAGTTTAATAAAGCACAGCGGTTCGACTTTTGACTTGGAACTGAAGTTAAACGAAAAAGATGAAATAAATCAGCTAGAAGCCAATCCACTTTTAGCTTCGTTTGATGCCATTTTTGAGCAGATGAAAACGATTGATGATCAACCATTTTTGAATGGGGTCAATTATAAAATTCGTGAAAATAGTCAACTTATTCAACGTTTTGGAACAGATGCTGACAGATTGAAAAACCTGTTCGAAAATGTATTTGATGAAGACCCACAGAAGCCAGAAGCCAAGCATTTGTATTTGAAAGAACTAAGAACCTTGATACCGAAATCGTTTGGTAATGAATTTTATCTACAAAAAAAAGACATAAAAAATCACCAAAAAGAAAGTACTGAATTGGCCACCAATGAAATTTTTTCGATTGTTCGCTTGGCTAAGTTTCTGTGTGGTTTAGAAGATATTAAAGACTAAAACTATGCCCCAAATCACTTATCTTGTTACACTCCGCCCCCGTGGTCGCTTCTTTTTTGGTGGCGATAAGGCTTTTACGTCATCGGGCGAAGCCGTTTATTCGGCTCAGTCATTGTATTTCCCACAACAAACTGCCCTTTTGGGTATGTTGCGGCTTGCTTTGTTACGCCAAGCCGATGCCTTAGAAGTTAGTAGTGCCAGTAAACAAATTATGATAGGTACCGGCTTTGAACCCCATGCTGAACAGAATAACAATTTGGGAAAAATACTAAGCTTGTCGCCAGTGTTTGTCAGAAACACCCTTGCCCAGCAAGACTGGAAACCAATTGGTATGGATTTTCAAGAAAATCATGTTTTGCCACAAAAGTTAGTCCACAACGGCCAAGACGTGTTTTGGCTCGAAGGCTACAACCCCAAAAAAGGAGAGCTAAAAAACCGATGGTCTTGTGGTGACCAACGTTGTAATGTAGAAGATTTTTTTGAAACTATCGAAAGTGTAGGAAATAAAAAAGCCCAAGACGGAAAATCGGAAGACGAAAGTTTTTTTAAACAAACGTCTTATCGGTTTAAACGAAAACTCAATGAACAAGAGGCTGAACTGGCTTTTGCTTTATACGTAACCTTCGAGGGACAACAAAACTTTGATAAAGTGCGGTCTGTCATCGTTGGAGCAGACCAATCAGCTTTTAGTTTGGAACTAACAGAGACGAATCAAGTTGAGTCGGAGGGTGTTTTGGGCAGTAAAATTGTCTTGACGAGCGATGCCTACATTGCTAATTACGAGACCTTAAAAAGTTATTGCGATTTTATTTTAGGCCATGCTGTGCCTTTTCGATATATGGTAGCACCTGTTTCAGGCAAGTATTATCAACCAAATAGGTCACCCAAACAGTATAATTTATTAGCCCGTGGTACGGTAATGTACCCAAAAGCTGATAAAATTAATGAAGCTTCCGCTGTTATTAAAGAGGCTATTGCTTTTCATCAAATAGGTTACAATCATTTCATAATGCTTTAAACGAAACCAATATGTCAGTTCAATTATTTACGCTTATTCCACAATCTAATCTACACGCAGGGGCGGGCAGCTCTAACTATGGCGTGATAGACAACCTCGTACAGCGAGACGTTACCGACCAATATCCTACCGTTTTTGCGAGTAGCCTCAAAGGGGCTTTTCGAGAATATTATGAAAAAATTCTCAAAAAAAATACTGAAATGGAGTCTGTTTTTGGAGGAATAGACAAAAAAGGGGGGTATATTTTTTCTGATGCACATTTGCTGGCCTTACCTGTACGGAGCAACCAAAAACCTTATTTTATGGCCACTTGTCCTAGTTTGTTACAGAAATTTGTGGATGTTGTGGTCAAAGATTTTAATTTTAGTAATAAAGTTATTGAAATAATCCAGACAGAAGTTGAGTTGATAAAAAACAAAGTTTTGTCTTACCCAACAATAATCGGCAAATCTATCTCAAACCTAAGCATTGAAGATTTTGATAATGTGAAGGATATGATTTTAGGCATTCCAACACTTCAAAAAATCTTGGGCAACGACATCGTGATTTTTTCTGATGATGATATGAAATACCAATGTTCAGACTATGCCCTGCCTATACTGGCACGCAACTGTTTGGACAATGGCCATAGTACCAACCTGTGGTACGAACAAATAATTCCCCGAAAAACAGTATTCTATTTTTTAGCTGAAAACCTAACTTCTACGCATAATTTTGATATAGGTAACAAGTTAGTTCAAGTAGGCGGCAATGCCACCGTAGGTTATGGTCGTTGTCAAATTAACCAACTTTAATCAAAAATGAGAAACATAACAAAACTTTTAGATAAAGCAGAAAATGCTTTGGCTACTTCTGGCCTGATGACATGCAATCAGGTAAATGGCAACAAAGTTAGTGCTATTGCTGGTTTTGGAGCTGTGGTTATCAACCTTGATGTGTTGCCAGCCTTGGCCGTCTATCAAAATAACCACAAAGACATTGTAAAAGCCTTGGGCAGTATCGTAGCACCAGACGAAACTAAAGACGAAACTGATTTTTTTGAGTTTTGCAAAAAGCAGTTTGCTTCAAAGGATTTGACAGCCCAACGCAACCTTAAAACAAAGGTGATTGATGCCTCTATCGCCCTCAAAATTATGGCTAGAACTTATAAAATCAACGAAAAAGATGAGCAATAAAAACTTTGGATACCTATTTGGGAAAAATTATTACAAAGGGTTTGATTATGATTATAAGAATAAATCAAATGAAAAAGAATATTTAGCCCCTTTTTTTGATAAAAAGCACAAGCCTTTTTTGGACGAATTGGCCAATATACCCAAACCAAATGAAATAGATAATAGTTGCCAATTTGATCTGATTACTCGCTATCCTGGTCTTACGCTTGGTACAGGGTATGGGCATGGGCTTTCGGAGGTGGTAGGCGATTTTAAAATTGGCCTTTCGTTCGACCATACAACTGGTTTGCCTATTATTCCAGGCAGCAGTCTGAAAGGTGCTTTGCGGGCGGTGTTTCCGAATGCCAAGGGTAAAAATCAACACAAAAATACTTCGGACAAAGTGAAAGGGGCCAAACGTGCTTATATTAAAGCACTACTGGACAAAAATCAAGAATGTGATATTGATGAATTGGAATTGGAAATTTTTGAGGGTATTAGCCCAAATGGCCTCTTGCCCATGTCGTTACGTGATACTTTTTGGGATGCCGAAATAGTAAAAAGTAATGATTCGGGTAAAATCTTTGGCGATGATTACATTACACCTCACCCAAACCCCCTCAAAAACCCAAAACCAATACGCTTTCTTAAAATATTACCCAATGTTGTTTTTAGATTTTCTTTTGAGCTACAAGATGGGATTATCAATAAAAAAGACAAACTCGACCTGTTCAAACAAATACTCAAAGACCAAGGTATTGGTGCAAAAACAAACGTTGGCTATGGCAGACTCTCTTAATACAAATACCAACCCTGCTGTGCGTACTCGTTTGGTGGTGTTTCAGGATGCCCCATTGGCTTTTGAAAAAATTTCCGCTTTTCGTGGATATGTTAATAAAGTGATGAACTGGCAAGAACCCCAACTGCATAACCACCTCTACAATCCCGACGGCAGCACTGGCGAAGACTACCGATATCCACTGGTACAATACCGTGTGGTAGACGGCTGTGCCGCACTATTTGGTCTAAACGAGGGTTGCCAACTGATCGAAAATTTTATTAATAGCCCCAACTTGGACTCGCAATATGGGCAATTTGCCGACTATGCCAACCAACGCAGCACCGTGGGTTTGGGCCAACAAGCCCAACGTTATTATATTGGCCAGTGGGCAGCTTTGAATAATGCCAATTACGAGGATTTTAAAAATACCCCCTACCTCAGCGACCGTGTGGCCATGCTTGAACGAATTTTGCAAAACCACCTCAAAAATTTTTGTAATGCCATTGGCTATCGCTATCCCGACCATGCCCTTTGGGTACGGATATTAGACTGTGCCGAACCCCAACACAAAAAATTTACATCAGAAAAAGGCAAAATACCTATGCTTACTTTTGGCCTAAGCTACCACAGCAACCTGCTAATGCCCAATTTGCTGGGTATGGGCCGAGGCAAAAGCAAAGGCTTTGGCGTACAACTACGAGGGTAATTGTACGTGTTTTTATGGCGAATAATTAGTTCTTTGACATATTGAATAACCCTTTAGATTGTTTATGAAACAACAGCAGCTACCTACTATTACAGCACTCAAGCGTTGGGCTTCGGTTTTTTATAACCTTAATACAGACCACGACTTGGCAGTATTGCTAGAACTAAACTCAATGGGGCTTGACCTACTCTGCCATTTTAAGGAGTACAACGAGTTCAAAATACCAAAAAAAGTGGGAGGGTTTAGGTTAATAGAAGACCCAAACGAGTCACTAAAAAAAGTACTCCAAAAACTTAATAAGCACTTGCAAGCCTGTCATTATTTTCAGAAAACACAAGCAGCCTACGGTTTTGTGGTGGTGCCAGTACATGACTCAGACCCACGTAATATTTTGACCAATGCACATCGGCATAGAAATAAGTCTTGGTTGCTTAATGCCGATTTTTCAGATTTTTTTCATGCCATAGATGAAGGTATGGTTCGGGCTGTTTTTAGAAATTTACCTTTTGGGTTTTCAGAGGCACTAACTGATGCCTTGGTAAGGCTCACTACCTACAAAGGGCGGTTACCTATGGGTTCGCCTACGTCGCCGGTGTTATCAAATTTGGCAAGTAGAGGCCTAGACGAAGACCTTCTTTTTATGGCCAATAGCCAGCAGTGGGTCTATACACGCTATGCCGATGACCTTTCGTTTTCATCTAATCAGCCTTTTACAACGCATCATTTACAGGAAATTCGAAATATTGCGGCTATACATAACTATTCTTTCAACGAAAATAAGGTTCATATTTACTCGCCTTCGGTCGAAAAACATATCACAGGTCTCAAAGTAACTGATAAAGTAAGCTTACCTGACGATTTTTTTGGTAAACTGATGACCGAAATTCAAAAATTAGAGCATGCCGTAGAGCTAAAATACAGGGTAGGGCAACAAGAATCTGAATGGCTCGACAAGTTCAAGCAACAAATAGCAGGACATTTGCAATTTGCTAAATTTGTAGAAGGTGCCGAAACAAATACCTTTAAGGCTGCACAAAAAGCATATCAAAAAGCCATAGTAGGGCCTAACCAATTTGACTCGGCCTCTTGGTTAGATTTTAATTATTTGTTTTAACCTCAAAAATACCTTCTT
>JAYWHL010000329.1:0-3077 GCA_043777715.1 Cytophagaceae bacterium
TTTAACAAAAGTAATGCGGTTTTTGATAAATTTTAATTAATTGATAATCAGGCGATTAAACTTCTATCTTCTCGCTTCTACATTCTATCTTCTACTTATATGTTAAGAAAACACGAATATTTTAACCTATTTATTCAAATGTGTTAAAAAAATCGAAAAATTTTAGCACATTATTCTCTACTCAACAACACAAAAAATGAAAATACTCCACACCGCCGACTGGCATTTGGGCAAAATGCTTGATAATTTTTCGAGATTAGACGAACAACGAGACGTTTTGAACGAAATCTGTGAAATTGCCGACCAACAGGCCGTTGATGTGGTGATTGTAGCTGGTGATTTGTTTGACGGTTTTGCTCCATCGTCTGCCGCTACCGAGCTGTTATACAGTACTTTACATCGCCTTTCGGCCAATGGTACACGGGCGGTTGTGGCCATTGCAGGCAATCACGATTCGCCCGAACGTATCGAAGTTCCAGATGCTTTGGCACGGGCTTGTGGCATTGTGTTTGTGGGTTTCCCGAATGTTGAAATTGCCCCTTTCAAAACCCAAGGCGGTATCTCGGTGCTAAAAACCGACAAGGGCTTTCTTGAATTACAATTACCAAACTGCGACACGCCCTTACGCCTCTTGCTTACTCCCTACGCCAACGAAGTTCGCCTAAAAACCTTTTTAGGAATGGAACAATCCGAACGCTCGTTGCGAGAATATTTGCAAGAACATTGGGAAAATTTAGCCAATAAATATTGTGATAATGAGGGCGTTAATATTTTGGTAACACACCTTTTTTTGATGAAAAGAGGTGGCGAAAAATCGGAAGAACCCGACGACGAAAAACCGATTTTGTACGTGGGTGGAGCATCGGAGGTATATTCAGAAAACATTCCTGCTCAAATTCAGTACGTGGCCCTTGGGCATTTACATCGCTATCAGGTAATCGACAAAATTCCTTGCCCGATGGTGTATAGTAGTAGTCCCTTGGCCTATAGTTTTGCCGAGGCCAATCAAAGTAAATTTGTGGTTTTGTTAGATTGCCAAGCCAACAAACCGATTGATTATCAGGCAATTGAATTAAAAAAAGGGAAAAAATTATTAAGAGCAAAATTTGAAAAAATAGATGATGCCTTACTTTGGTTAGCACAAAACCAAGACGCTTTGGTGCAAATTACCATCGTAACCGATACCTATCTGGAAGCAGCCGACAAGCGACGATTGCTCGAAGCCCACCCAATGATGATGCCCATTATTCCAGAATTACGAAAAAAACAAAGCAACGAAAACCTCAAAACAAAAGCCTTGGCATCGTTGGGAGACCAAGGCATGGAGGAAGTTTTTAGGGCTTATTTTGAATACAAAAAAGGCCAAAGCCCAAACGAAGAAATTATGTCGGTTTTTAAGGAATTGTTGGCTGGAGAATGAGTGTGACCAGGGCGTACATTATTGCGTAAAACCCACATCATTCAAACAGTTATCTCAGGAAAATTTCCAGTTACCCAATTGGGTAAAACATCATGGATAAACCCATGTTTGTTTGTAGGGTAATAGCCAGCATAAACCACTTCAACGGTATTATAAGTAACATTGACAAAGGTTATATGTTTGAAAACATTAGTATTTTTTTTGAAAAGCCTAATCGTATTTTATCGCATATCTTCAACAACAGTTGGCTCTACTCTATGTCCACCCGAACGCCCTCTTTGGGCAGCCCTATTCAAACAGAGGCTTTCGCTATCGGTAAAAAATAAGATGACATATATTTCGTAATGCTCACAAAGTCCATGAATTTTTTTAAGCCCTCCATAATGACTAGCATATCCCAAATTGAGTTCAATACCGAAATCAATGTTAAGAGCGATATTAGCCTGAATCAAAGACCACATTTTTTGATTGGCCTGTTCTTCATATTCTAGGATTCCCATTTTTTTATATTCAGTTTCTATCCCATCATGGTTTAAGATATTTACTTGGTTTGGTATAAAAATTTGAGCATTTGTACTTTTTCCTATGCCTGGCGGCCCAGCAATAATATAAAGAGTTGGCGGTACATTTGAATCAAAAATTACTTCCATTGAGCTTATAGATTAGAATATCTCAATATATTATCTATTTTTTTGAGATCATTGATTTTTATAATTTATTGACTTACAGATAATTATAAAAATTTATTTTATAAATAGTCCCCAAGAAACCTCGCTTCTTGGGGACTATTTTACTAATATCAACTTGGTTTTAATGAATAATCTCTATGCTACTGTTGGCATATTCGGCTATTATTTGTCCATTTTTTTCATGAACCAATGGTTGCCCTATTGCAAAAAGACGTTCTTTCGTTTTGAGTGAGGTGGCGGCGTAATATGCTTCCCGTTCTGCGGGGGTCATGCCTACAACTGGCTTGGTCATCGTTCCTTGATAATTGCCTATGTTGGCGATTGGTTCTGCAATTGTTGCCATTTTTAAATTACGATTATATTAATTTTGTGAGTAAATATAAGTCAAAAAATATAAATCCCCTACCCCAACGCCTCCTGCAATGCTTTAATTTTGGCGTTGGCATCGGCTAGTTTTTGGTGTTCTCTTTCTATGAGTTCGGGTTTGGCATTGGCCATAAATTTTTGGTTGGCCAACTTCGCTTCTACCGATTGCCTAAAACCAAGGTTATAGACCAAGTCTTTTTGCATGGTGGCTCGGTCGGCTTCGGTGTCTGTTTCGCCCGCCAACATCACAAAACATTCATCGCCTTTTATCACAAATCCCGTAGCTTTTTCTACCTTTTCGTTCACAAATTCAATAGCCGAAGTATTGGCCAATTTCATAATCATTCCTTCTAAAGATTGATATAAATGGATTCGATTGGTACGGATAAATAAAGGCAAAGCTATTTTTGGAGAAAGCCCTTTTGAGTTTCTGATTTCCCGTACTTTGGATACCAACTCAAACAAGATTTCAAAATCGGCAAGTGTCTCATTATCAACACTTCCAGCAGTTGGAAAACCTGCAATACAAATAGAATCAGTACTTTGGCGAAGGCCGATATTTTGCCAAATTTCTTCGGTAATAAAAGGCATAAAAGGGTGTG
>JAYWHL010000330.1:0-3075 GCA_043777715.1 Cytophagaceae bacterium
TTTATTTTGGCCGAATCCTCTGCTTTTTTGGCTTCTTTTTCTCTTTCTCTTTGTTCTAGGGCTTCTCGTTTGGCTTCTTCTTTTACTTTGTTTTCGGCCATTTTAATATCCGACGGTAGTTTTGGCGTTGCTTTGGTGGCTTCGTCTTCTTCGTCTTGGGTAACAACGGTTCGGCCTTCTTCGGTTTTGGTTATTTCTCCCTTTTTTACTTCTTTCTTAAAGGGCGTTGGGCTGTCTATTTTTATGGCTTCTTCTTTGGGCAAAACCTTATTTTCTTTAGGTTTTTCTATGGGCTTAGGCGTATTTTCAGCGTTTGACTTTACAGCTCTCCAGCCTTTGGGTTTGCTTACGGCCAAAATCTGTCCAATTTTTACATCATTAGAGGGTAAATTATTCCACGATTTCAAATTTTCTACGGTTGTGCCATAGCGATTGGCTATAAAAAACAACGTTTGCTTGGTTTCTACCACGTGTGTTTTTGCCCCAATGGGTTCTACTTTTATGGCACTAGGTTCGGCTTTTGGCTTTGATTCTGTTTTTACAATTACCCTATCTAGCTCATCGTTGCTATTTTTGGGGGTTTGTTTGGGTAGCTCTACTTGCGTTTTGGG
Source organism: Cytophagaceae bacterium (assembly GCA_043777715.1). GTDB lineage: Bacteria > Bacteroidota > Bacteroidia > Cytophagales > Spirosomataceae > JAYWHL01. Next base: position 612 of record JAYWHL010000330.1, read on the forward strand.
GTTGCCTTCTATTTTGGCATTGGGCTTTTCTTTATTGTTTTCTGTATTTTCTTTTTTAGCTTCATTACCCTTGGCATTCGCAACCTGCCCAACACTTCGTAGCGTTGGAATCCTAAGAATTTGGCCAATATTTACCTTAATATCATCGCCTGGGTTTTCAGAAACGTAGTCTTTATACGAACAAGTATAACGTTTTAAGATAGAATACAGCGTTTGGCCTTCTTCTACTTTGTGCAATACAATGGTTTTGTCGATGCGGTTTTCTACGCCCAAAGAATCGGTTTGATTTTTTGCCCAACACCACGCAGGCAAGCTAATAAGAACGAAAATGAGTAGGGGCAGTATTTTTTTCATTTGATAGATATGGTTTTCAGCGTAAATATAACTAAAAACGCAAAAATGCCCCTCCAATTATACGAAAAGGCATAAAGAATAATTGGATAGTTCTAATCCTTAACCACTCAAACACCGTAGCTTTCTAAAATCTATCCTCATTTTTTACAAAATTACAAGACCGTTTTACCATCTAGCCAAAGACATTTCAAAATACATTCAGACTTTTGTTTCTTTGAACTTTCTATCAAAAATATAAGCAGGCTTATGAAGCTGTTTAAACTTATTTTTTGTAGATTTAATAAATTATAAATCAAACAATATCAATCAATTAACTCCTTAAAAATCATGAATCGTTTAACATTACCTGGCCGAATTTTAGTTACCGCCCTAATCCTTGCTGGAGTTTGGGGTGCTAAATGGCTCGTACTAGACAGTGGTTTAGTTTTGAAAAAAACCGAAACCCAATCACAGGAAATTGGCAAAATAGACTTGCCCGATGCCCCCAAAAATGCTGCAACTGCCGTGCCTCAAGCCGAACTACCAAGCGACAAAGTTGTTAATAGTACTTCGGCGGCCTTCAGATGGCAATTATGGGCTTGGAATGCTCAGATGGGTTTGATGTTTGCCAACGGTGGCGCCAATACGACCGAAAATTCATTAATGGCAAAAAATGGCGTAAACTTAGCCCTTACTCGTCAAGACGATGTGCCTCAAATGCAGGCTTCGCTTATCAAATTTGCCAACGAATATAAATCAAATCCCGCCACCACCGAAGGCACACAGTTTGTGTCTATCATGGGCGATGGGGCTCCTGCTTTTTTGGCAGGGCTGCAACCCGAACTAGAGAAAATTGGGCCAGAATATAAAGCCCAGATTATCTATACCTGTGGAAAATCCTTAGGCGAAGACAAGCTGATGGGGCCACAATCTTGGAAAGAAAACCCCCAAAATGCCAAAGGTGGTTTGTGAGCTGCCTACCTACGTGATGGCGACTGGAACATTGTAGTGAAATGGTGTGGCGATAATGGAATAAAAGTAAATCCTGACGAAAAAACCTACGACCCAGAAGCCATGAATTTTTATTCGGCAGATTCGTATATTGATGCCGCTCAAAAATATATTTCCGATTATACCGAAGACCGCCCCATCGTTTTGAACGGAAAAGCAACTGGACAGAGCAAAAAAGTGGCCATTAATTCGGTAGCAACCTGGACGCCTGGCGATGTGATGATTGCCGAGAAAAAAGGCGGATTGGTTTCTATTGTTTCTACCAAAGAATATCGTTCTCAAATGCCTTGCGTGGTGATTGGTATCAAAAAACATACAGAAGATAACCGCAAGGCAGTCGAAAACATGATTGATGCCATTGCCAAAGGTGGCGACCAAGTAAAGTCCTATTCGGCTGCATTGAAAAAAGCAGGGGATATTTCAGCAAAAGTTTATAAAGAAGCAAGCGGCGACTATTGGGTGAAATACTACAACGGCGTAACTGCCCCCGACAAACAAGGGCTGGTGGTTGAGTTGGGAGGTTCACGGGTACATAATTTGGGCGATAACCTCGAACTTTTTGGCTTGGGGCAAGGCAGTACCAACGTTTTCAAGATTGTTTATACTGTTTTTGGAGATATTGCCAAAAAGCTATATCCTAAACTAATGCCAACCTATCCTTCGGCTGACGAAGTGATTGATTTGAGTTATATCAAAAATGTGGCGGCTCGCACCAGTAATATGGCCGCTGCCGATAAAGTAACGTTTAATGCCGATGATGCCATTCGTGAAAAAGTAGCCGAAAAATCTTGGAGCATTGAGTTTGAATCGGGTAGTAACCGTTTGACGCCACAGGCCGAAAAAGCCCTTCAAAATCTCTTCAATGACTTGGTAGTAGCCTCAAATCTGAAAGTAGAAGTTCACGGACATACCGACAATGCAGGCGACCCCAACAAAAATATGCAATTATCCGAAGACCGTGCCTTTGCCGTAAAGCAATGGTTAGAGAAAAAATCATCAAGCAATTTCCCCGACGGACGAGTGGCCATCATCGCCCACGGACAGATGAATCCGTTGGTTTCTAACGGCACGCCCGAAGGCAAGGCAAAGAATAGGAGAGTTACGATTGTGATGGGGAAAT